>CAYYSC010000409.1:0-3557 GCA_964474065.1 uncultured Rhodospirillales bacterium
GCCGATCTGGGAGGCGAGGCGGATGCGCTGGCTTTCCCCGCCCGAAAGCGTGCCGGAGGTGCGGGAAAGGTTGAGGTAGTCGAGGCCGACGGCGTTCAGAAAGCCGAGGCGCTCGTTGATTTCCTTCAGGATGCGCTCGCCGATTTCCTTGTCCTTGTCGGCCAGGCTGGCGTCCAGCTTCAGGAACCAGTCCCGCGCATCGGCGACGCTCCGTTCGGAGACGTGGGAGATCGGCTCGGCCCATTCGCGCGGCCCCACCTTCACCGCCAGCGCCTCCGGTTTCAGCCGCTCGCCGTGGCAGGTCGCGCAGGGTTTCTCGCTCTGATACTTGCTCAATTCCTCCCGAACCCAACTGCTGTCGGTCTCCCGCAGGCGGCGCTCCAGGTTCGGGATCACGCCCTCGAACGGCTTGGTGACTTGGTACTGACGTATGCCATCTGCGTAGACCATGCGCACTGGCTCCTTGCCGGAGCCGTAGAGGATGGCCTTCTTGGCTTCCCCGTCCAGGTCGCGGAACGGTACTTGCAGGGAAAAGCCGTAATGGTTCGCCAGCCCTTCCAGCGTCTGCCGGTAGTAGGGCGACGGCGTGGCCGCACGCGACCAGGGAAGGATCGCCCCCTGGTCAAGGGAAAGCGCCGGGTTCGGCACGACTAGCTGCGGATCGATGAAGAGCTGGACACCCAGGCCGTCGCAGGCCGGGCAAGCGCCAGCGGGATTGTTGAAGGAGAATAGCCGCGGCTCGATCTCCGCAATGGTGAAACCCGAAACCGGACAGGCGAATTTCGCGGACAGCGTTGTGCGCTCGCCCGTATCGGCGTTCTCGACAATAGCGATGCCGTCGGCCCGCTCCAGAGCTGTCTCCAGGCTGTCCGCCAGCCGCCCGGCAATGTCCTCGCGGATCACGAGGCGGTCCACCACTACCTCAATGTCGTGCTTGACATTCTTCTTGAGGTCCGGGACCTCGGAGACCTCGTACAAATTGCCGTCCACCTTTACCCGCTGGAAGCCGGCGCGCTGAAGTTCCGCGAGCTCCTTCTTGAACTCACCCTTCCGGCCGCGAGCGATAGGCGCGAGCAGATAGAGCCGCGTCCGCTCCCCCATCGCCATGATCCGGTCGACCATCTGGCTCACCGTCATGGCGGAGATCGGCTCACCCGTAGCGGGTGAGTAGGGCACGCCGATCCGGGCCCACAGAAGCCGCATGTAATCGTAAATCTCGGTAACGGTGCCAACGGTGGAGCGGGGATTGCGGCTTGTCGTCTTCTGCTCGATCGAGATGGCCGGGGAGAGCCCCTCGATCGAATCGACGTCCGGCTTGTGCATCATCTCCAGGAACTGCCGGGCATAGGCCGAGAGCGACTCGACGTAGCGCCGCTGCCCCTCTGCATAGATGGTATCGAAGGCAAGCGACGACTTGCCGGATCCGGACAGGCCGGTGATCACGACCAGCCGGTCGCGTGGTAAATCGACATCCACCCCTTTAAGGTTATGTTCACGAGCACCTCTTACGCGTAAGGCGTGCGCCTCGCGGTCATGGATTTTGGCGGCTGGCATGGTCTTGTTCGGCATGGGCGGCATTCTACAGGTGTTCCGTCAGCGGCCCCAAGCGCCAACCGACTAGCTTATCCCCAGGCACCCTGTATAGGCTGGGAACAGACTGACAAGTTACGAAAACGGGAGCGACCCAGATGTCCGGCAGCGTGAACAAAGTCATCCTCGTAGGCAATCTCGGCCGCGACCCTGAAGTGCGCTACATGCAGTCCGGCGACAAAGTGGTGAATTTGGCCGTCGCCACCTCAGAGCGCTGGAATGACCGGCAGTCCGGCGAGCGGCGCGAAAAGACAGAATGGCACCGGGTAGTGGTCTTCGACCAAAACATTGCCGAGGTCGCGGAGAAGTATCTGCGCAAGGGCACAAAAGTTTATCTGGAGGGCCAGCTCCAGACCCGCAAGTGGACGGACCAGCAAGGCCAGGAAAAATACACGACAGAAGTGGTGCTGCAGCGCTTCCGTGGCAACCTCACCATGCTGTCCGGCCGCGGCGAGGAAGGCGGCTTCGGCGGCGGGGGCGATTACGGCGGCGGCTACGACGAGGCGAACTTCGGCAGCGGCACGGGCGGAGGGCAGAGCCATGGCAGCGGCCGTCCGTCGGGCGGCGGCCAGCGCAGCGGCGGGGGCGGCGCACCGGCGAATGACCCGATGGACCTTGACGACGACATTCCGTTCTAAGAGCCGTGGGGAGCGCAGGTCCGCGCCCTGCTGATTGACGGATGGCGAACCCGAAGCCCACTATCGTGGGAAAATAAAGTTCCGGGAAACGCCTGATGACCACTCCTGTCTACGACTACATCATAGTCGGGGCCGGTTCGGCCGGCTGCGTGCTGGCGAATCGGCTCTCCGCCGATCCGAAAAACAGGGTGCTGCTGCTGGAGGCAGGGCCGGAGGACAAAAATCTCTGGATCCACATCCCGCTCGGTTACGGCAAGAACCTGACCAACCGGGCCGTCAACTGGTGCTTCGACAGCGAGCCCGAAGAGCACGCGAACGGCAAGCTGGACTATCTCGCCCGGGGCAAGGTGCTGGGCGGCTCCAGTTCGATCAACGGCATGGTCTATATGCGCGGCCAGAAGGAGGACTACGACCTCTGGGCGCAAATGGGCTGCCGCGGCTGGTCGTATGAGGACGTCCTCCCCTATTTCAAGAGGGCGGAGAACAACGCCCGGGGCGAGAATGAATTCCACGGCGTGGGCGGCCCCTTGCAGGTGAGCGATCTGCGTGATCGCCCGCCGGTACTCGCCGCATTTCTCGCCGCAGGGCAGGAAGTCGGCCTGCCGCTGAACCCCGACTTCAACGGGGCCGAGCAGGAAGGCATCGGACTGACGCAGACCACCACCGGCAAGGGCCGGCGTAACAGCACCGCGCAGGCCTATTTGAAACCCGCACGCTCCCGCCCCAATCTGCACGTCGAGACCGACGCCCGGGGCCACCGTGTCCTTTTCGAAGGCAAGCGCGCCATGGGCTACGCGTATCTCCATCAAGGCCAGCCGAAAGAGGCCCGCGCCACTCGCGAGGTGATCCTCTGCGGCGGCGCCTATGGATCGCCCCAACTGCTGGAATTGTCGGGCGTCGGCGACGCCGGGCGGCTGAGGGAGATGGGGATCGAGCCGGTCCACCATTTGGCCGGCGTCGGCGAAGGCCTGCAGGACCACCAAGTCTTCCGCATGAAATGGCGGCTGAAGGGCAAGCCTGGCACCTTCAACGAGCGCACGCGCGGTTGGAGGGCGCTCGGCGAGGGCCTGCGCTACCTGGTCAACCGCGGAGGCGTGCTCTCGAATCCGACCAACCCGATCAACGCCTTCTTCCGTACCCGACCCGAACTGGCCTCGCCCGACATCCAGTTGCAATTCTTCCCCGGCACCTACGAGTCGATGCGCGACCGGGCGCTGCACCGGGAACCGGGCGTCACGCTCGGCCCGACGCTGTTGCGGCTGGAGAGCCGCGGCTCGGTCCATGCGAAATCCGCGGACCCGCTCGCCGACCCCGCGATCCGCACCAACG
>CAYYSC010000410.1:0-3550 GCA_964474065.1 uncultured Rhodospirillales bacterium
TGCTCGTCCGATTCGAAGGGGCGCTCGAATTGGCGCTGATTGCTCTGCACAAGGCTCTCGCGAAGACTGTCAAGACCGACGGTTTCATCGGCAATCTCGCGCAGGGCCACTACCGGGTTTTTATCCCGGTCGCGGTCGACCGTCAGTTCGGCACCCGCCGAAATCCCACGCGCGCGCTGCCCGGCCAGCAGCACCAATTCAAATCGGTTCGGGACAAGCTCAACACAATCCTCGACCGTAACACGAGCCATTATCTTCCTCCGTAACTCAGTCCTATAGAATATGGCGGAGCCAGGCGAATTGCAACGGACGAGGTGACGCTTCGGCACGCTGCCAATCGGCGGCGACGCGCTAACTCTCAACTCTCGTTAACTCTGAAATCTAGGCCGGTCCGGCGGCAGGCGTCATGCCGGCAAAAGCGTAGCCAGCCGATACGGCTTGAAATAATGAAAGGCGACTCCTAGACTATAGATGAAGGGGCGTACGCGCGCCGAAAGTTTCATTATGTCCGGCGGCTATGCGCCTAATTTTCCACCATGCAACTTTGGATTTTACATGGTAAAAGACTACCCTGAAGAACGTACGGCGCTTTTTATCGACGGCGCTAACCTGTATTCTGCGGCGCGTAGCTTAAATTTCGACATCGATTACAAACGCCTGCTCGAATACTTTCGGAAAAACGCTTATCTCAAAAGGGCATTTTACTATACAGCCTTAATGGAAGACCAAGAATATTCGCCGATTCGTCCATTGATCGATTGGCTGGACTACAACGGCTTTACGATGATCACGAAGCCGACGAAAGAGTTCACCGATGCCACCGGTCGGCGCAAGATCAAGGGCAACATGGATATCGAGCTTGCCGTCGATGCCATGGAGATGGCGGAGCACGTCGATCACATCATTTTGTTTTCTGGCGACGGCGACTTCCGGCGGCTTGTGGAATCCGTGCAGCGGCGCGGCGTGCGCGTAACGGTGATCTCGACAATTCGGACACAGCCGCCCATGGTCGCGGACGAATTGCGCCGCCAAGCGGATCATTTCATCGACCTCGCCAGCCTCCAACGTTTCGTGGAACGCAGCGGCGGCCCCCCACGGATGAATCGCGGTCCGGTGGAGGAGCAGCCTCTGGAAGGCGATGAAGGCGTTTTCGATGACGAAGACACTGTTTATAGCTAATGCATGTCTTTCGCTGAACCGTGGTCGAAGAGCCTTCGCGAGACTGCCCGCGCTGCCCGAGACTGGCCGCATTCCGCGCCGAACATCGGGCAGCGTATCCGGACTGGCATAACGCTCCCGTCTCGTCCTTCGGCCCTATTGATGCGCCTTTGCTGATTGTCGGGCTTGCGCCCGGCATGCGGGGAGCCAACCGGACGGGTCGGCCGTTCACCGGCGATTACGCTGGAGATTTATTGTATTCGACGCTTCTGGATCTGGGCTTCGCCCAAGGCCATTACCGCGCTGATCCCGGAGACGGGCTTTTCCTGAAAGAATGCCGCATCACCAACGCCGTGCGCTGCCTGCCGCCTCAGAACAAGCCAACAGGCAAGGAAATCACGGAATGCCGACCATTTCTGCTGGGTGAACTCACTTGCTTACCGAACCTTAAAGCGGTGGTCGTTCTGGGGCGCATCGCGCATGAGAGCGTGCTTCGGGCGCTCGGCGAACGGCAGGTGCAGTTCCCGTTCTCGCACGGCGCCATGCATCCGGTCGGGAGGTTGACGTTGCTCGATAGCTACCATTGTTCCCGCTACAATACGCAAACGGGTCGGCTGACCGGCCCGATGTTCCGGCAGGTGTTCGAGCAAGTACGCGAATTGCTCGCCGGCGATCGCCCTCCTTCGATGCCCTGATGCGCCAAGCGGCTTGGTTGCCATTTTACGACCCTGCGGGTAATTCCGCCCGCTGGGCGACCAACACGGCTGCAAGAAAATCCCGATGACCGACTCTCTTTGGCTTTCATCAGCGATCATCCTGGCGCTGATCTGCGGTTCCGCCTTCTTTTCTGGTTCCGAAACCGCGCTCACCGCGGCCAGCAGGGCACGCATGTTCCACCTAGCGCGCAAGGGGGACGGGCGGGCAAATATTGTCCGGCAGCTTCGTGACGACAAGGAGACGCTGCTAGGAGCGCTCCTCCTCGGCAATAATTTGGTTAATATCCTTGCAGCTGCCCTGGCGACCAACGTCTTGGTAACCCTGTTCGGGGAGGCCGGCGTCGCACTCGCCACCCTTATCATGACGCTCCTCCTGTTGATCTTCGCGGAGGTTTTGCCAAAGACCATCGCCATCACCCATCCCGACCGCATGGCCATCCTGGTCGCCCCGGTTGTGAAATGGATTGTGCGGATTTTTGCCCCCGCTTCCGCGGCCATTCACTTCATTGTCCGCGGACTCATCAGGCTGCTCAGTATCGATACGCAGGGCCATTCAAGCCAGGAAGCGCGCGAGGAAGAGTTGCGCGGCGCCATCGAACTGCACCGGAGCGAGCACCCGGATACCCAGGTCGAGCGGCAGATGCTGCGGAGCGTTCTGGAACTGGGCGAGGTCGAAGTGGCCGACGTAATGACCCACCGCTCCCGCATGATAGCGGTGGACGCGAACCTTCCGGCGGAGGAAATCGTCGAACAGGTGCTGAACAGCCCTTACACGCGAATTCCACTGTGGCAGGAGGAGCCCGACAACATCGTCGGCGTGCTGCACGCGAAATCGCTGCTCCGCGCCTTGCGCTCCCGCGAGATGAACTTGAGCCGCCCGTTCCTGCTGGAAACCGCCTCTGAGCCCTGGTTCATCCCGGATACCACGACCCTTTGGGACCAGTTGCAGGCCTTCAGGAAGCGCCGAGAGCATTTCGCGCTCGTCGTGGACGAGTACGGAGCCCTGATGGGCATCGTCACACTCGAAGATATCCTGGAGGAGATCGTTGGCGACATTACCGACGAGATGGATATTTCCGTTCCCGGCGTGCGCCTCCAGCCCGACGGATCGGTGACGGCGCCCGGCACCGTCACGATCCGCGATCTGAACCGCCAGTTCGACTGGTCCCTGCCGGACGACAAGGCCACCACGATTGGCGGCTTAATTCTCTACGAGGCGCGGCTCATTCCGGAGGCGGGCCAAACCTTCGAGTTTTTCGGCTTCCGTTTTCGCATCCTCAGGCGCACCGGAAACCGCATCAGTGCGGTGCGGATCACGCCGCCGGGAGCACTAGCGCGGACCGGGGCTCAAGCCCTCCGGTAACACCAGACCCACGCCGGCGGCACGTTCCGTGCCACAAAGCCCGTACGCTCGGCTCTGATCCCCCATTCTGCCAAAGTGTTCTGGGGAATGGGACTGCGGAATCCGTAAGTGAACTGGATGAAAACAGGGTCACGCCCGGCCGAGAGCGATTGCATGACGATCGCTTTCTGCACATCGCGTGGCATCGACAAGAGCGGGAGGCCTGAAACCACGGTGCTGACGTCTTCGACCTGATGTCGCTTCAGCAATCGCGTGAGATCCGACGCATCGCCCATGGCCAGCGGAGCGCTCGGAAAGCGCTGTTGCAGGCGTG
>CAYYSC010000411.1:0-3533 GCA_964474065.1 uncultured Rhodospirillales bacterium
ATTGCCGTAGACCATGGACGATGACGCGTAGACAAACCGGGCAACTGAGTTACTGCTCCGCACGATCTCCAATATGTTGGTAAGGCCAGTCAGGAGCGATCCCACGGCGCTTTCCCGATGGCGTGTCGCGACCTCGACCAGTGGGATCGCAGCCAAATGGATGACGCAGTCCGGCGAAAAATCCTCTAAGAGCGCGCGCATCCGTGCGGCCTCGATCGTGGAGCATCGTTCGATCCGCGCGCCTTGGAGAAGGTGATTAACTCTGAAATCGATGTCCCACCTAAAATCCGGCGATGGGATCAATGCATAGGAATATTGAAAGCTGTCCAGGACCAGTAATGAATGCCCTGCATCCAGAAGTTTACGTCCAAGGACAGACCCAATAAGTCCAGCCCCACCCGTAACGACAATTCTCCCCATCGCCAGCCCCCATCAATGCTCGTGCCTGCGTGTAAGCCATACTGTTACAGACCAAGTTCTAGAATAGCAGCCCGTGCGACAACTTTCGATAGCATTTCTGCCCAGGCGTTGGCCGCTACGTGCGACTGATGCGCCCCTGATGCCCGCTCTTCGGTTCATTCCACTGAAACATGTCCTTGCTTCGCGCACGCGCCAGAAGTCCCAGCATTCGCCAAGCGCGGAAGGCTCGGATTCGAAACAAAACAATGATCGCCAGGGCGCGCGTACGCGGTCCCCGCAGTTGTGCGGAGCTCAAGAGTCGCGGAATTTCAGCCGGGGGCGAAAAAAGGATCAGCAATGCCCGCAGGCTCCATCGAAGCCGCGCCCCTGCTCCGGCGGGCAAGGCATTGTAGTCGTGTGCAATGTGCCGGTTCCACTTTTCCAGCAGCGCCTGAAGGCTGGGGCGTGCCGGATGAAAGACAACCATGGCAGGGAGATAGACCGGCTTGAATCCGGTCGCGCTAGCGCGGAGGCCCCAATCCTGATCTTCAGCGATGCCCCGGCCGCCAAAACCACCAACCCGGTCGAAAACGGTTCGGCGAACGGCGAGATTGGCTGCCGCAGAAAATCCTTTCCGGATGTAGCTTCGGTTTCGAAATGAATAGACGCGTTCATAGGGTTCGATCAGCGTCGGCGCCGAGGGGTCAGCATATTTCACAATGATATCGCCGCCGGCGACGCTCACTTCCGGGTCCCGGAAGGCGTCTAGAATAGCTGCAAGCCAGCCGCGGTCGACACGGCAGTCCGAGTCTGTAAACGCAAGGATGTCGCCTTTTGCCTCGGCGATCCCTCGGTTGCGGGCCGGTCCGGGACCGGGTTCCGGTTCAATGACCAGCCGCACGCCCGGCACGGACGAGCAGATCGATTCCGGCGATATGGCGGAACCGTTGTCAACCACGAGGATCTCGACAGCAGATGCCTCGCTTTGCTGACCGGCAAGGCTCTCAAGGCAGACCTTCAGATTGTCGAAGTCGTTTCGATGCGGAATGATCACGGAAATGCGCATCGGATTTGCTAAGCGGAGCGAAGGAAGGTTTCGAGCGAAAGAAGCATCCAAAGGGCCTTGTGGTGGCTTGCCCGTCCCTTGTGGTGGTCAGTGATCAAATTCCTGATCCAGTCTCGATCGACATAAGCGCCGACGCGACTGTCGGGAGCGCCGACGGTATCCTCCAGCACATCCCGCAACGAGCCTCGGAACCATGCAGCGACTGGTATCGGAAACCCCTTCTTTTTTCGTTTCATCACGGCCGCCGGAAGTCGGCTTTCCATCGCAGCCCGGAGGAGCACTTTCGTTTTACGACCTCGAAGCCGCAAGACATCCGGGAGCGCGACCGCCAAGTCTGCCAGCCGCACATCGAGAAACGGCGCCCGGGCTTCGACGGAGGCAGACATGGTCGCGATGTCCGTCCGCTCGAGAACATTATCGGGGAGCCATGAGGTTTGATCGAAATGCAGAGCCCGGCGGAGACCTGACTGCCCGCCATACGGCGAAAACGGCATCCTGTCCGGCTCCCGCTCTGCCTCGTCGCCAATCCAGACGCGGTTTCGTGTTTCTCCTGTGATGCCCCCGAACCAGTGCACCAGCCGGTCGCGCGGATCAGCAAGGCCAAGGGCTCTAGCGAGAAGCTCAAGCCGCGGATTGCCGAGCCTGCAGCGCCCGGCGGCTGTCAGTGCGGGACCTCCAAACCGGTGAAGCATGCCGATAGACGGCAAATGGCTCTCGACGATGTGCTTTGGGTAACCAGCAAACAGTTCGTCGGCTCCCTCGCCCGTCAAAACTACCCTAACGTCTTGAGATGCCTGTACGGCCATGGCCTGAACGGCGATGTCTGCCGGTTCGGATACCGGCCCCGCTCTCGTTTTCGTCATTGCCGCTAACTGTGCCGGTACATCCTCCGGCGATACCATTACCGGTACGAAGTCAGCGCCAAATTCCGCTGCCACTGCCTCTGCGTCCGCCAACTCACTTTCCGCGCCGTCGGAAAACCCGATCGAATAGCACGGAAATCCCGGTCCGACCGCGTCCGTCGCAAAGGCCAGGATCGATGCCGAATCAAGCCCGCTGGAAAGAAACATTCCCACCGGCACATCAGAGCGGAGACGGATCGCGACAGCGTTTTCGAGTATCTTGCGCAGAGACCCAATCGGATCATCCGGAAGGGCTGGCCGAGTTTCAGGCCGCCGGGCTTCTGGCGGGATGAAATAACTATGCTCGCTAATAGATCCGCTTTTCCAGCTAATGATCGTGCCCGGGCGAACCTTTCTGACACCCTGATACATCGTGTACGGGCCCGGCACGTAACGCCACACCAGGAAATCGTACACCGAGGAATGATCAATCGCCGCAGGGACATCCGGATGACGGAGGAGCGCCGGAATTTCAGACGCAAACACGATGGCTGTATCTGCCTCTCCGCCTGCCACGTAAACATAGAGGGGTTTTTCACCAAACGGATCCCGAACCAAATGGACAGAATTGTCGGTCGCATCGTGCAGGGCGAAGGCGTACATCCCATGGAACTTCTTCACGGCAGCCTCCCCCCATCGGCGCCAGGACTCCAGAATGACCTCCGTATCGGACCGCGTGGCAAATCCTACACCCATCGCCTGGAGCTCCGACCTGAGCTCCAGATAGTTGTATAGCTCGCCGTTGTAAGTGATCGTTAAGCGACCATCCTGCGTCGACATCGGCTGGCCGCCGCTTGCCCGATCAATAATCGCGAGACGGCGGTGGCCAAGACCGGCTGTGTGGCCATGCCCCAAGTCAATGATCTGCGAGCCCTCTCCATCCGGCCCGCGGTGAGTGAGACAGCCGGACATCTCAGACAGCACCGAGGCCCCTGCATCGCGACCGATCCATCCAGCGATGCCGCACATTCTGTAAAACCCCCCGCTAGTTTTCTTTTTCAATGGCGCCATTCCTGCCGCTTTTTCGAAGCAGGTTTCGACGTCACTCAGCGAGTTCCTGCAAATCTGTCGCCATAAATTTATGATTGTAATAATGAAGTGCGAGGACGTCAACCCGCATCAAATTGGCCGCCTTCTCTGCCGCCCTCGCTTGAATTTTCTGGCGG
>CAYYSC010000412.1:0-3494 GCA_964474065.1 uncultured Rhodospirillales bacterium
ACTTGGAACGGAGGGGTGGAAACACGGAGGCGGAGGTTGCTGCCCTCCGGTTGCACCACGTAATCCCAGACTTCCCCGAGGAAAGCCCGGCTTGTGATGGAGGCGCGCACGGAATGGCCGCTCTCTGGCTGCTCTATAGCATGACTGAGAGACAGGCTCTGCGGTCGTATAGAGAAGAGCAGATCCTTGCGTCCGTTCGCAAGCGCGCCGTTGAACGCTCCAGCCGGTAGCGAAAAACCCTCGAATACGACATCATCGCCTTGGCGCTTTGCACCGATGAAGTTGGTACGGCCAATGAAGCCGGCGACGAAACGGGTTTTTGGGCGCGTGTAAACAGTGAACGGGTCGTCGCACTGTTCCACCCGCCCCTCATTCATGACCGCCACCCGATCTGATGTGACCATCGCTTCGGCTTGGTCATGCGTTACGTAGACTGTGGTGATCCGGAATTCATCGTGCAGACGACGGATTTCGAACCGCATCTCTTCGCGGAGGTTTGCATCGAGGTTCGAAAGCGGCTCGTCCAGCAGCAGGACGGAAGGCTGGACTACAATGGCGCGGGCCAGCGCGACCCGCTGCTGTTGCCCGCCGGATAATTCGGACGGGTACCGTTTCGCGAGATGGCCCATTTGGACGACCTCTAGGATCTGCCCGATCCGCCGCTTGACTTCGTCAGACGAGAGCTTCCGCAACTCCAGGCCAAAGCCGACATTTTGTTCGACTGTCATGTTCGGCCAGATGGCATAGCTCTGGAAGATCATTGACATATTGCGGCGTTCCGGCGGCACGATGCCGGAAGGAGAGGAAACGACCTTCCCGTCGATGACGATTTCGCCGGCAGTGGGGGCGATGAAGCCGGCAATCATGCGCAAGGTCGTTGTTTTGCCGCAGCCTGATGGCCCTAACAGAGAGACAAACTCTCCCTCCGTCAGGGTCAGGTCGACATGGTCGACAGCGACCGTCTTGCCGAAATGCCGGGCTACTCCGGTCAAAGTCAGCTTGGACATTTAGTCAGTCTTTCCTCAGCATGAAATCCCGGCCGGCAATCATCATGCCTATACCGACGAACACAACAGTAATGAGCAACAAAATCCCGCCGAACGCGGACAGTACTTCGAAGTTGCCTTCCTCCGATAAATCGAACAATAGCACTGAAATCGTACGTGTGTACGGTCCAACCAGGAAGATCGCGGCAGACAACTCGCGTGTTGCCAGGATGAAGATCAACAGCCATCCTCCCACAAGGCTTTTCTTGATAAGCGGAGCAATCACGCGGCGAATAGCGGTCAGACGATTGCCGCCCAGAATTCTCACCGCTTCCTCCATTTCCGGGTGGATGGTCCGGAGAGCGGCCGAACTGTTTGCGTACGCAATCGGCAGAAACCGGGTGGTGAATGCCAGGATCATCAACGTGGCTGTGCCATAGAGGGCGAGAGGCGGCGCGGCATAAGCTGCATAGAAGCCGATCGCCAGCACGATCCCTGGGATGACAAACGGCGCCATGCACAGAAAGGCGAGGAAATTGCCGATAGCCGTGATGTTACGGCTGACGATGTATGCGATAGCCAGTGCCAGCGCACAAGCGAATGTTGCTGCGCCGATGCCAAAGACAAACGTGTTCTCGATCGCTTTCCACGCCATATCATGCTCGAAAAGCAAGTAGTAATAGTTCTGGAAGGTTAGATTCTCGAGAGAGAAACCGCGCCCCCAGGCTTTCGCAAACGACGCCTGGATCAGCACCAGCATCGGCAGAACCACGGCCAGCAGCCCCACAAACACGGTGTAACTCAACATTACCCAGCGCCATGGACCGAGCTTGATCAGGCGCCTAGAGCCGCCTTTGCCGGTTTGCGATACATAGCCTTTCCGTGCCAGCATCAACTTCTGGATGCCCATCAGCGCGACCGTTACCAGCAAAAGCGGAATGGCGTAAGCCGCTGCGACTTCTACCCTGACGGGGAATTCGAAGAACTGCCATAGCTGTGTCGTAACGACGTTGAAGCGGGCGGGAATGGCAATCAGCGCCGGCGAGCCGAACAGCGCGATTGTCTCCAGAAAAACAATAATGATGCCTGCGAGGATTGCCGGCCATGCGAGCGGCAGCGTCACCCGCCGCATTGTGCGCCAGGTGCTGGCCCCAAGGATATTGGCGGCGTCTTCCATTTCCGACGAAATCAGATCCAGGGCTGCTTTGGTGAACAGGAAGATGAACGGGAAGGAGTTTAGCGCAATGATCAGGACCAGTCCTTCGAAGCTGTAAATGCTTGCGAAGCCGTTTTCCGATCCTGTCAATGTCATGAAGACTTGGTTGACCCAGCCTGAATTGGGCCCGGCGAGGAGGATCCAGCCGATTGCCCCCAGATAAGGCGGTACAATGAAAGCGCCGAGGACCACTGCCCAGATCAAGCCTTTGAACGGGGTATCCGTCCGAGAGTGCGCCCAGGCGAGGGGCACACCGATGATGACGCTGACAAGAGCGGTGGCACCGCCAAGCATTAACGAATTCAACAGAGCATCAAGATAACGTGCCCGGCCATAAGCAGTCAGGTAATTATCGATGGTAAAAGCAGCGGTATCTGCTTCCTCGAAGCTTACAATCAGCAGACGGGCCAAAGGGCTGACGACCAAGAAAATCAAAACCGCAATCAGCGCGAACCATAAGAGGTTCATGGGATCGATAAAGCGCAGGCGATCAAAGAAACCGCGCGAGCGGGCCGGGCTGGCCACTGTGCTCTGTGAAATATCCGTCATCTTCTCCGGATCCTATCCTCTCTCATCGCCAAGCAGGACGAGGGAGGGAATTAATGACCGGCGGCGCGAGTTCGGTAGCTCGCGCCGCTAGGGCTAAGGTTATGAAAACCAGTAGATTACACGCCGAACGTGTCGCGCCACTGTTCCTTCACCTCCGGAATGCCGTTCTTGATCTCGTCGAAGCTGGGCCGAATGGTGTTCACCTCGTCCAACGGCTTGGCGCCCGGAGGCGGAGCCACTTCCGGCCGTACCGATTCGCTAAAGTTCTCAACAGCGATTTCCGCCGACGGGATGCTGAGGAGATATTCCATAAAAAGCTTCGAAGCGTTCTGGTTGGGCGAAGCTTTCAGGATGCCGGATGGCGCGATCATCAAGAGGGTTCCATCCTCCGGATAGATCAAGCCGAGAGGGTTCCCACGCGAGGCGCTGCGCAGGGTCGTTGCCGTCGGGCCAGCTGCCACCGAGCGTTCGCCGGCGTTCAGCATGGTGACGGTATCGTTAATTGAGCGCCCGATCTGCGGGTTGTTCTCTTCGAGTTGCTCAAAGAAGTCCCACCCGTACATCTTGCGCATCTGCACGGTCCAAGTGCCGACATAACCGCTGAAGCCTGGATGGCCAACAGCCACCTCGTCTTTCCATTTCGGATCCAGGAGATCAGTCCACTTCTTCGGCAACTCTTTGCCTTCCGTCCTCTCCTTATTGTAGGTGATGACGATGGCGCCGGCGCTGGTCACATGGAAATA
>CAYYSC010000413.1:0-3486 GCA_964474065.1 uncultured Rhodospirillales bacterium
ACACTCTTTCCCTACACGACGCTCTTCCGATCTCGCGCGCATCGCCTCGCAGCGCTCGCGCAGCAGCTTGAAGCGCTTCGCCCAGGAGCCGCCGTGGTTTTCCAACTCTGGCCGGTTCCAGCCCCCGCCGACGCCGAAATCGATGCGCCCGCCCGACAGATGGTCGAGGCTCGCCACCTCCTTCGCGGTGATGATCGGATCGCGCTCCACCACCAAGCATATGCCGGTGCCCAGGCGGATGCGCTTCGTCACTGCCGCCGCGGCGGCAAGCCCCATGAACATGTCGAGATTATGGGAATAATCGGGCGGCATCTTGTCCGCGATGCGGAAGGCCGCGTCGCTGCCGACCGGAATATGGGTGTGGTCGGGAATGAACAGTGCATCCAGTCCCCGTTCCTCTGCGGCGACCGCGAGGTCCGCCGGTCCCATGGAGAAGTCGGTGGCAAACATGGTGACCCCGAACTGCATGAGCATTGGTCCTTCGTGCCTTTCTTCGCAGATTAATCAGTCTTGCGCGCCGCCGCCGGTCTGGCAAGGCGCGAGCCCGCGCCCAGGGCAGGGGCGCGCGCCCTGGTGCTGCCCAGTCGTAAAGAGCCGCGAAATCGTGTTGCGTCGATCAAATCGAAGGAGGCGTCCGGTATGGCGGTTGCGGACTGGGCTGGCCGAGACCCCCTAGGCCTTTCGCCGGATCGGAGTTCGGAGAAGAGTTTCCGCGTGCTCAATGGACACGCGGCTGGAAGGGTCGGCCGTGCCGGCTCTCGCCGCCATCGGACTCGCCCCGGGAAACCGCATTACTGCAACCATTACGAGATGATGGCCGAGCGGTGCAGCAGAGCTGTTTACGAGGCGTCGGCCATTTTCCGATTCCCTCCGATGACGGCTCGCCGAATGTGTTGCTAAAGTAGGGACAACCTACACGAACGCTATCCCAGGAACGCTCCATGTCCGGTCCCTTTCATGGCCTCAAGGTCGTCGATCTAACGACCGTTGTCGTCGGCCCCTATTGCACGCAGATGCTGTCCGATCTCGGCGCTGACATCGTCAAGATCGAAGCGCCGGAAGGCGACATGACCCGTCTCAGTGGCCCGATGCGGCACGAAGGCATGGCGCCGACCTACATGCAGCTTAACCGGAATAAGCGGGCGATCTGCCTCGACCTGAAAAAGCCGGAAGCGGCGGAAGCGCTGCGCAAGCTGATCGCGGACGCGGACGTGTTCGTCCACAACATGCGCCCGGAGCCGCTGGGCCGGCTCGGCTTCGACTACCCCGAGGTACAGAAACTCAATCCCCAAATCGTCTACTGCAATATCTGGGGATTTGGCCGGGAGGGCCGCTATGCCGGTCGCGCCGCCTTCGATGACGTGATCCAGGGCGCATCCGGTCTGGTGGCGCTGGAGGGCTTTGGCGGCAAGCCGATGCGCTACGTCCCCATGCTGATTGCGGACAAGCTGACGGGGGTCATGGCCGCCTACGCCATTTCCGGAGCGCTCTATCACAAGTTGAATACGGGCGAGGGCCAGGAAGTGGAGGTGCCGATGTTCGAGAGCATGACCTCCTTCACCATGGTAGAGCATCTGGCCGGCGAGGGTTTCGTGCCGGCGCTGGGTCCGCCCGGGTCCGAACGGCACGCCACCCCGATGCGCTGGCCGATGAAGTCCAGGGACGGCTACATCTGCGTTCTGCCCTCGAGCAACAAGCACTGGCAGACGCTCTGCGTGGTGGCCGGACGTGAGGAATTGCTGGAAGACCCTCGCCTCGCCAGCCGGGCAACCCGAACCCGGCACCGTGCGGAAGTGACGGCGATCCTGGAAGAAGTGATCGCAAGCAAGACAACGCAGGAATGGCTCGACGTGCTGCCGGGTGCAGGTGTGCCCTGCATGCAGATTAACATGCTGGAGGACGTGGTTGCCGATCCGCACTTGCACGATGTTGGCTTCTGGCACGAGGCCGAACACCCGACCGAGGGGCGGATCCGGTTAATGCGGCCGCCCTACACGCTGTCAAAAAGCCCTGCTGAAATCCGGACCATGCCTCCGCGCTTCGGCCAGGACACGGCGGCGGTGTTGGCGGAGTTGGGCTACTCGGAAGACCAGATCGCGGCGATGCTGGAGGCCGGGGCAGCAATGGCTTCTCCGCCCAAATAGGCCGCAAGGTTCGCCCGGACCGGAGCAGCGCCGGCTGCCGAAGGCTCCGGCCAGGGGCTGAATGTCTGCACCAGGATTAACTGTTCCGTCCGCTCGGCCGTCAGTTCCGCTTGCTTCACTGCCTGGCGCGCAGGCTCCGGGTCGGGCGCCAGGTTTCGCCAAACGGCCTTTTGCCGCCGCCGGATCTCCCGGAGCGGCTTCGTGACCGCCGCGCTCCAGCCGGCAAGGGCGGTTTCCGCCTTGGCGATGTCCGCTGACGAGAGCACGCGGCCGCGTTCTCCAGCCCAGATGCATAGCAGCGCCAGATTGACGTTTGCCCCTCGCCTGTCTTGCCACTCCAACAACTCGGCGGCGACGCTTGGGCGTGCATAGAGCGAGAGCGAGAAGTCCCAGAACTCCTGCGCGAGTTGGCTGGTTGAGGCGGGGAATTGCATCGACTTCCCTCCCGTTTGTGGCGTATGTTGAAAAGTGCGCGTGGCATATGGCCAACGTGCGGTATGCTTTGGTTGAAAGGTGAGACGCAACCATGCTGGAAGTCAGAGATGCTGCGCAAGTAACCCAACGACTGGAGTCTCTTCGGGCGGAACATCGCGACCTGGATTACGCGATCGCGACCTTGACCGAGCGGGCTCCGTTCGACCAGGTGCAGGTGCAGCGCCTCAAGAAACGGAAGCTCTGGGTCCGCGACCAGATCAACCGGCTCGAGGGCGGCGGACGGCCGAACATCATCGCCTGATTTCATTTTTCAGGCTGAATTGCGTTTAAGCGCTTTAAAGGCTCAGGCCTCTCAGGCCTGAGGCACATCCCAAGCGATTGTTTTTATGAAAGAGCAGACTCCACTGATTGGGATCGTCATGGGCAGCCGGTCCGATTGGCCGACCATGCGCCTGGCGGCGGAAATGCTGGACCAACTGGGCGTTTCCTATGAAACGCGGGTAGTCTCCGCCCACCGGACACCCGACCGGCTCGTGGAGTACGCTAAATCTGCTCGGCAGCGCGGCCTGCGCGCGATCATTGCCGGGGCGGGCGGCGCCGCCCATTTGCCCGGCATGGTCGCGAGCATGAGCATCGTGCCGGTGTTTGGCGTGCCGGTGCAGAGCAAGGCGCTTTCCGGCATGGACAGTCTGCTTTCCATCGTGCAGATGCCGAAGGGCGTGCCCGTGGGTACTTTGGCCATCGGCGAGGCGGGGGCGGCCAATGCGGGGCTCCTGGCCGCTGCCATGGTTGCCACCACGGACGAGGCCCTTGCCCAGCGGCTGGAGGCTTTGCGTGCCGCCCAGACCGATAACGTTCCCGAATTGCCGGAAGACGAGTGACTGATACGATTATACCCCCCGGTTCC
>CAYYSC010000414.1:0-3478 GCA_964474065.1 uncultured Rhodospirillales bacterium
GCCCGCCGCGGATCGACGTCATAGTTCAGGTCGTCGACCCACTCGATATCCGGCCCAAACTTGCACTGTCCGCCCAGGTCCAAGGTCACATGCACGCCCAGCGCGCCGGGAACCGGCATCGGATAGACCAGACGGCGAAACGGTTGTTTGCCGAGCAAGGAATAGTAGCTGCCTTTGGCCAGAAAATCTCTCGGCACGGTCTCCTGTGGAATGCCTTTGATGGATCGGCTGAGCGTCGGCGCATGCAGTCCGGCGCTGTTGACGACCGTGGTCGCGAGCAACTCCATCGGCTCGTCTCCACCGACCCGCAGCAAGATCCCATCGTCGCGAATTTCGCCGCCAAGCACCGGAGAGAGGAAGGCAATCATCGCGCCCGCATCTTCCGCATCGCCCTGATAGGCGAGCATCAGGCTGTGGCTGTCGATGATGCCGGTGGACGGGGAATGCAGAGCCCCGACGCAGAACACTTCCGGCTCCATTTGGCGCACGACTTCAGGCGACACATGTTCCAGGTCGGGCACACCGTTCTCCGCCGCCTGGGCTTTGAGCGTCTCGAGGCGCGGCAGTTCGCTTTCCTCCGTCGCGACGATCAACTTGCCGATCCGCTTGTGCGGTACCCCTCGTTCGGCGCAGTAGTCATAAATGAAATGCTTGCCCTCGACGCAGGCCTTCGCCTTGAAGCTGCCACTCGGGTAGTAGATTCCAGCGTGAATGACTTCGCTGTTCCGGCTGCTGGTCTCCGTCCCGATCATGTCGGCGGCTTCAAGCACGATGACCTCGCGTCCCGTCTCGGCCAGCCATTTCGCACAGGCCAAACCGACGACCCCGGCACCAATCACCACGCAATCCACCCGTTCGGTCATAGTCGTTTTCAGTGCTTTCTTCTGATTACCCGGCATCTTTTGTGACGTTGTAGCGGGGTCCGGTCAACCGTCACGCTATTGTGACGCATCCGTGCGTTGTCTTGCCGCCGGGCACAAGACAGGTTCGGGGTAACCAGCAGAACGGAGGAAAATTCCCATGCGGAGATTCGTGTTGGTGTTCAGTGTCCTGATCGGACTCTCCACTGCAGCAGCCGCCAACCCGGAATTCTGGCGATCCGAGGGGTGGGAAACCAATTTCGACAAGACCGCCATTGATCTTGGCGAGATCATGAGTGGCGGCCCGCCGCGCGATGGCATACCCCCCATCGACGAGCCCCGGTTTGTGCCTGCCGCCAAGGCGGAACTGGCGCCGAGGGAGCCGGTAATCGGTTTGGCCATCGGCGACGATGCCCGCGCCTACCCGCTTTCGGTGCTGATCTGGCACGAGATCGTCAACGACACCGTCGCCGGCGTCCCGGTTGCCGTTACCTACTGTCCGCTCTGCGATGCCGCCATCGTTTTCGAGCGGCGCGTTGGCGACCGGGTCCTTCGGTTCGGTACAACCGGGAAACTGCGCAACTCCGACTTGGTCATGTGGGATGACGCTACCGAGAGTTGGTGGCAGCAGTTCTCCGGCCAGGCGATCGTGGGCGACTACACCGGCACCGAACTCGCCATGCTGCCGACCCGCGTCGAGTCCTGGGATCGCTTCCGCGACCGCCATCCAAACGGCCAGGTATTGGTGCCAACCGATCCGGGTATGCGCCGCTATGGTCACAATCCCTATATCGGCTACGATGAATCGCGCTGGCCATTCCTCTATCGAGGCAGTGCGCCGGAAGGCGTTAATGCAATGCAGCGCGTGGTGAAAGTAGGCGACGCCGCTTGGAGCCTCGACCTCTTGACCAGCCGTGGCCGTATCGCAACTCCGGACGGTCTCGTGCTCGAATGGGAGCCTGGACAGGCCACCGCGCTTGGAAGTCAGGACATCGCGGAGGGCCGCGACATCGGCAATGTCACTGTGCAGCGCGACGGTGAAGACGTCGTCCACGATGTGACCTTCCTTTTTGCCTTCAATGCCTTCCTGCCGGACGGCAAGATTTTCATCGAGTGCAATCCGCAATCCGCACCACCGCAGCCGCCCTTGGCTTGTTTTTAGGACAGACTTGTTGCCTCCCCCGTCCAGCTGCGGCTGGAATATGCCAGACAAACACGGGGGATGCTTTTCCAGGGGCTATTAACGATGAAGGCCGGCCGCGATACGCTCGCAGCCGGCCTTCGATTCGTCAGGATCGCGAGGTTCTTCGGTGTGTCAGTTCTTTACGGGCGTGGACTGCTCACCCGACGCCGTCGCGACCGTTGTCGTCTCCGGCGCTTTGACGGACTGCTTGCCCTTGCTCCACTCGCAAGCAGCGGCGCTGCCTGCGGCGAATACAAAAGCGGCGGCAGCAAGCGTTGCAATAGTTTTCATCTCATCATCCTTCAGCAAAGTTTCCCCGCCAAAAATGTAGCCCAAAAAGAAGACGGCAGGAAAGCTCAGCCCAGTACCGCCAAGGCTAAACGTGCGCCCCATGACAATGCTTGAATTTCTTGCCGGAACCACAGGGACACGGAGCATTGCGGGGAACCTTACCCCAAGTCGCTGGGTTCGACGGGTCTGCCGTAGTGGCCGCCGCCGCTGAACGCGCCGGCTCACGCCGCTGCTCCTGCGCCGGCATGGCTTCTCCGCCTGCGCCAACCAGTTGCGGTTCCTCGGCAGGCACGGAGGGCGGCTCTTGATGCTCCTCCCGCCAGACGCTGCCATCGGGCGACTCCGGCATGGCGACGGGCGCCTCCATCCGGAGTTCCAGGTGCGCCAACGCGCCCACCACCGACTCGCGCAACCGCGTCAGCATCGCCTCGAACAGTTCGAAAGCTTCCGACTTGTATTCATTCAGCGGGTCGCGCTGCGCGTACGCCCGCAGACCAATGCCCTGGCGCAGATGGTCGAGTTGCAGCAGGTGATCTTTCCAGAGTTGGTCAAGAAGCTGAAGCAACACGCTTTTTTCAGCGGTACGCATCAACTCCGGCCCCCAATTGGCAGCTTTCTCTGCCATCTTGCGGTCGACTGTCTTGGCGATCCGGTCGCGCACCTCTTCGTCCGCGATACCTTCTTCCTTGGCCCACTCGGTGACCGGCAGGTCAAGGCCGAAGATGCGCAGACATTCCTCATGCAGCGAGTGGGTTTCCCACTGATCCGGCAACGCCTTTGCCGGCATGTAGGCGGAGACGAGCCCATCCAGCACCTGCTCGCGCATATCGAGGACGGTGTCGCTCACGTCCTCCGTCGTCATGATTTCTCGGCGCTGTTCGTAGATCACCTTGCGCTGGTCATTCATGACGTTGTCGAAGCGCAGCAGGTTTTTGCGGATTTCGAAGTTCCGCGCCTCAACCTTCTGCTGGGCTTTCTCCAGCGCCTTGTTAATCCAGGAATGGACGATCGCCTCGCCTTCCTTCAGCCCGAGACGGCGCAGGACGCTATCCATCCGCTCGGAACCGAAAATGCGCATCAAATCATCTTCGAGGGAGACGAAGAACTTGGAATTCCCCGGATCCCCTTGCCGCCCGGATCTGCC
>CAYYSC010000415.1:0-3475 GCA_964474065.1 uncultured Rhodospirillales bacterium
CCAACTACTGAAAATCACGTTCCTATCGCCTCAAGATGAACGGCCAAGGATTGACCTCGGTCGAGAGATCCACTGGAACTTCGATCAGGGTGGGCCCTATGTTGGGCAAGGCCGCTGTCACCGACTGCTCCAACTCTCCGGCGGTCGAGGCGCGGGCATAGGCCACGCCATAGGCTTTTGCCAGGACCTCAAAATCCGGATTCACAAAGTCGGAAGCGATGGTGCGGCCTTCGAAACTGGTGATCTGGTCCCGCCTGACATTCCCGTAAGCGTTATTGTTGAACAGCACGGTAATGAGGGAAATTCGCTCTTTCACCGCTGTCGAGAGCTCGCTGGAGCCGTAGAGAAAGCCACCGTCGCCGGTCACTGCGAGGACCGGCGCGTTCGGCCGCCCCACCTTCACGCCAAGCGAAGTCATGAAGCCATAACCCAGATTTCCCTGAAAGCCGCTGGTGATATAGGTGCGCGGCGCGAACACGTCCCACGCGAAGAAACTGGCATAGCCCGCTTGCGTAAGTTCTTCTGCAAAGATCCCCTCGCGCGGTAGTGCCCGGCGGATTGCCTCCAGGAATCCGACATGCGGCTGCACCGCAGCGATAGCCTGGCCGGCCGTCGCGCGGGCGCGGTCTAGCCGGCCCAGATCCTTGGAACTCGGGGCAGACTCCTGCTCCAGCATCTTCACCAGCGCCCCCGTTCCTTCTTTCGAATCGGCCACCACTCCCACATGCGGGACCAGGCGCTGCATCTCCTGCGGATCAATGTCGATGCGGATGACATGCGGCGGAGCCTCCGGCTCGACGATGCGCTGGTTCATCCCCATCCACCGCATGTAAATCATTTCCAAACGGGTGCCGATGCCGATGACCAGATCGGTGTCCTCCCACAACTGCCAGGCGGCATAGCTGGACAGCGAAAGCGGATGATCGGCGGGAACGATCCCACGGCCGCCGCGGAATGCCGTTACCGGGGCATTCAGCTTCTCGGCCAGGGCTAAAACCTCTTCCTGGGCATGGCGCGCGCCCGAGCCGACCAAGATCAGCGGCCGCTTCGCCTCCCGCGCCAATTGCGCGGCCTCTTTGACGGCAGCCGTGTCCACCGTGGGCTTGGGTTCCAGCGGCAGCGGAGCAACCGGCTCCACCTGCCCGGTCATCGCCATATCGTCCCAGCACATCTCGATCAGGGCTGGCCCGGGCCGGCCGGAGCGCATCGCCTTGAATGCCTCCGCCACGACCCTGGGCGCGTCCTCCGGCCTATCAACGCGCGCCGTGTATTTGCACAGGCGGGAGACGGTGCCTTGTTGGTCGGGAATCTCGTGGAGATGCCCCCTCCCCCCTTCGAGAAAAGCCCTCGGCACCTGACCCGTGATACACAAGACCGGCTGGTTGCAGCCCCAAGCCGTGCAAAGCGCCGCCATGGTGTTAAGGACGCCAGGTCCGGGCACCACGCTATAGACACCAACCTTTCCGGTAGCCTGGGCATACCCGAACGCCATGTAGGCAGTCGCCTGCTCGTGACGGGCGCCATAGGTGCGGATCCTGTCAGCCGTTCGCGCAAGCGCATCCATTACCGGATAGGTTTGCACGCCGGGCAGGGCGAACACGGTATCGACGCCATGGTCGATCAGCGCGCGGACGATGGCCTCGCCGCCGGTCATGGTTTCAGACATCATGAAATCTCCGCACTCCGAATAACGCCGTTGCTCACTAGGGGAGACTGTTCGCCGATGATCGTCAATGTCCGTACTTACACGATCGTGCCCCGAAAGATGGCCGCCTACCTTCACTTGGTGGAACAGTTGGCGATGCCGGTCATGAAAAGGCACGGCTTCGAGTTGCTCGGCTACTACGTGGCGAAGCACGGCCGGCTGAACCAGGTTATTCACCTTTGGAAATACGAAGATCTCGCGGACCTGGAGCGAAAGCGCACTGCGCGCGATGCCGATCCGGACTGGGCACACTACCTGACCCAGACGGACGGCATGGTGCAGGACCAGGAAGACAGGATCATGGCGCCCGCCTCCTTCTCTCCGGGCAGTCAATCGCCTGGATGAGCGGCGCGGTCCGGCAGGCGCCAACCGCGGAAGGCAGTGAGTCGCTTCCAGCCACGGACCACCCATTCCGTCCGCATGCTGTGGCCGCCGTCATGCAGACATAGCTCGATTGCACCGCCCTTGGCCGTTGGCGTTCGCTCGCAACTCAGCCGGCCTTCGATCTGGATTTCCGTCCGCGGCCGCAACGGACCGTGGCGGCCGCGCCAATAGGCAATCCCCTCGCGCACATCGCCCTGATGCCAGCGATCGCGGATCGCCCGCCCGGCCATCGGGACAACCTTGTCCGCCATGCCGTGCACGTGGGTCAGGAAGGGGTCAGGGCTTGGGCAGCTTTCCGGATGCGGTCGCCAGAAGGCGCCTGCAATCGGTGCGAATCCGGCGAAACGGAACCCCCGATAACAAGCTAGGTACCAATTCATCGTCCCGCCGATGGAAAAGCCCGTCGCCATCAGGCGATCGGGGTCGACCGGAAATCGGGCTATTGCATCGTCTAGAACCTCGTCCACGAAAGCCATTTCGTCCCGCCGCTGGCTTGGCGAGCCGGGGAAAGACCAGGTCTTGCCGTCTCCGTGCGGCGCGACCAGGGCCACGCTCAGTTCTCCCGCAGCCCGGGCCAAACTCTTGTTCGCCATGACTCCCGCCGCACTGCCGCGGTAGCCATGGAAATAGACGATTGCGCCAACCGGCGTCTCTGCCGTAGCATTCGCCGGCATGCGGATATGGTAATAGCCCCCCTCCACCGCGCAGCGGCTTTTCGGCCCGCAGGCGGCTGCCGCGGCGGTCGATGCCATCATCACAGCAACTGCCAGCGCGGCATGAATTCCAGACTGACGCAAACGCTACTCCGCTGGCTGAACAGCTGCCGGCTGAGCGGCGGCCCCCTCGCGCTTTTTGCTCTCCACGAACGTCCGGCGCCAGGGTTCAGATTTGAACCAAGTCACGACTTTCGCCGTTGCGATCAGGCAGGCGAAACCGAAAAGATTGACGACCAGCATGGTCCAGTGATTGCGGCCGATCTGGTCCCAGACGAATCCGAGTATCTGTGCGAGCACGATGCTGGTCACGAACACCGCCAGCGACTGCTGGCCAACCATTCGAATCGTATCGATGATCCGTCCAGCGAGGCCGGTCTGGAACAGCCGGCGGCCGCCCTCACCGACAGCGCAGTAGGCGAGATAGGCCAGTGCCATGAAGTGCACATAACGCAGGGCGCCGTAGTCCGTCTTGGTCCAGAACGGATGGATCGCGTCGCGGATTTCCTTCAATTCGGGCACGGCCAGATAGACCCGGTAGTAAGCGAAAGGCACTGAGAGCAGCACTACAGCCAGCGTGATCAGGATGTAGCGCCGGTCGATCGGCGGCGCCTTGAGCCAGCCCATGCCGAAGGCAAAGCCGGTGTAGAACACCAACTGCCAGCCGAAAGGA
>CAYYSC010000416.1:0-3475 GCA_964474065.1 uncultured Rhodospirillales bacterium
TCAAATTCGACCACAACCGGTGCCGACCAGCCCAAAGTGCCGGTTTCCGGAGCTGTCCAGGTTATCCAATGGTCGGCTTCGGCTTCGAGGCTGCGGGCGGACGCTGTGAGTGGAGCAACGGCTCTGTTCAGGAGTCCGATGATCAGTGCAGTTTCGGTGTCTTCAGAAAGCTGGCGCGATCAGCGGATGCGATCGTTATTTCGAACACCGTACCATCCCGCGCTAGGCTGAGCCGGACCGGTGCGCCCGCCTGTCCACTGCTCCAGACGCGCCGCCACAACTCGCCGATGTCGGTGACTTCCTCACCCTCCACCGCGATAATGCTGTCTCCGATTTGTACCCCCGCGCGCTCTGCTGGGCCACGATCAGCGAGGCCTCCCACCAGAATGTCCTCCTCATTTTCCACGGCGTACATGCCAAGCCACGGGCGGGCCGAACGGTTCACCCGGCCATGGTTCAAAATGTCCGAGAGGATCGGGTGCAACAGGTCAATCGGCACTACCATATTCATGTCTGACTGACTTCCGGCATCGCCATTCTGCTGGATGATCAGCGAGCCGATACCGAGCAGCCTGCCATTCTTACCGATAAGCCCGGTGCCGCCCCAAAAGGGGTGCGGCGGTGCGGTGTAGAATGCTTCGTCCAGGGCGTATTCCCAATAGCCGGCGAATTCCTGACGGGCCACTAGTTTATTCTCGAGTGCGTGACGGATGCCGCCGCCGGCAGCCAGGATACAGCGGTCGCCGATCTGGAGCTGGTCCGAGTCGCCGATTTCCAGCGCGGGCAGGTCCAGCTTTCCCAGCGCCTGGACCAGACCGAAACCGGTCTCCTGGTCAAAGGCTAGAGCATGACCCGCCACGGCGCGTCCATCGTTGGTATTGATCCATATCGTCTCCGCTTCCGTGATCAAATAGCCAATGGTGACGATCAGTCCGGATTCCCGGATCACGACGCCGCTGCCACTGCGCTCCATTCCCAAAGTGTTGGCCGTCAAGGCATCTCTCGGGACGAAGCTTTGCAGACTGACAACGCTGTTCAGTGCGGTTACTAGATCGAACGAATACTTGCGCGGGTCCGGTTGAAGTTGCTTTGGAATTTCCCGTTCAGAGTCGGTCATCGTGCGTCTTTCTCCTTAACAGGGGAACCGCCTCGGCATGGAGTATAACGGGACAACCGCTGCCACATAACCATTCTCCACGCTCCTTGCCGCCCTTCGGATGGGCAGCGGCTGTTTTGATATCCATCTGGCCTTTTTCGTCATGTTGATCACGGAGAAACGGAACCTTCGAGAGTGCGACGGACGGTAGCCAGAGGGGCAAAGCCACGGCGCTTGGTTGGCTATAGGCGCGTTACCCGGCACAGCAGAGATTTCAGGTTGGTTTGCTCGCTGATCGGGCAGCGTTGATCCTTGTCGGTCAGGAAGTTGACCGGCTTCCACGGATGGTAAGGCTGCTTTTCACCCCAGCCGATGGGGACAAACACCGCCGTCTTGCGGATGCCGGCGTAAACCCAGGCTCGCGCCTCGGTCTCGCCGTGGGCAGTTTCGATGCGCACGCGCTCGCCGTCGCTAATGCCCAGCCTTGATGCGGTCTCCGGATGGACCTGGCAGTAGAGGTCCGGCCACATCTCCTGCGCCTGCCAGGCATTGTGTGTCCAGGAGTGGAAATGCGGCGCGGGCGGGCGGCCACTGACCAGCTCCAGCGTGAAACCCCGGTCGCGCAACTTCGACCCTGGGGAGGCATTGGCTCCGGAGACGATACGTCCGCGCGAGGCGAGAACCGAGCCCTTGTAAAAAGGGTTCGGCACACCTTCCGCCCCATCGTTGTCCAACAACTCGACGAAGGGCAGGTCGATCAGGCCTTCGCGCTCGCCATAGAATTCGGGGAGGGCAGAAAGTCCGAGGGCCTTAAATTTGGCTTCCTGTTCCTGCGTCCAGAATTCCAGCTTGCCGCTGGGAGTCGGAAAGCGGTGCCCTTCGGGCGCGCCGTGAGCAGTTGTACCCTCCATGTAGAGCGTTGGGATCTCCTCCGCGTCCTCGCTCGTCACCGGGAACCGCACCCAACGGTAGGGACGGGAGCGCAGGCGCTTTTGGGTGACGCCGCGGGCCTGCTCGTTTTGGATCATCGCCTCGTCCCAGAACACTGCCGGGTCTTTCCACTCCTCGCGCATCACGTCGCCGAAGCCGAAGCGCTTGCCCAGCTCGATCCAGATCCAGCCGTCCGGCTTCGCCTCTCCCGGCGGGTCGATCATCTTGTCGATCCAAACGATGCGCCGGTCTTCGCAGGCGCGTCCAACCTCGCCCTTCTCGATGCCGGTCGCCACTGGCAGCACATAGTCGGCATAGGCGCTGGTCTCGTTCAAGAAAAGGTCGATATGCACGACGAGATCAAGGGCCGAGAGCGCGGCCCGCGTCTCGTCCTGGTCAGGCCAGAGCGCCATGGGATTGTTGTTGGCGATCAGGGCCTTCATCGGATACGGCTTCCCGGTCAGCATCGCCTCGGTCCAGCCGGTGGGACTGGTGCGGATGCGGAGACGGCGCGGCGCGGTTCTGCGTTCGGTCGGCGCATTGGCCTCCACCGGGCTGGTCGCGCTCATGTTGAAATAGGCACCGCCCGGCCGACCCCAATTCCCGGTGATGGCGGCGACGAACATGAACGCCCGATTGGCCTGAACGGAATTGGTGTGCTGGTTCAGGCCACGACTGCCGAAGATCACGCAGCCGTCAGCGCTCGCGATTTCCTCCGCCAGCGCTCGGATGTCCGCGGCATCCAGGTCGCAGATCGGCGCGGCCCAGGCCGGCGAATACCGCTTTTCGAACAGGAAATCGCGCCATTTCTCCCACCCGAGCACCCATTCCTCGCAGAATTCGACGTCATGCAGGCCCTGCTCAAGGATGTGGTAGGCTAGCGCAAATCCGAGGGCGAGATCGCCGCCCGGGCGGATCGGCAGATGCCAGTCGGCCTTGCTGGCGGTGACGGTCTGGCGTGGATCGACAACGATCATGCGCGTGCCATTCTTTAAGCGCCAGTCGTTGATCATGCCGAAATGGACGGGCCGGGTCTCTGCTTGGTTGTCACCGATATAGACGTAGAGCTCTGCCGAGCCCATGTCGCCTTCCGTATAGGAATTGCCGCTGCCGCCATTGCCCTCGCCGCCATAAGATACGGCACCTATCTCTATACAATCTTCATGGGTCAAACAAAGCCTCATGCCTTTACCTGGCTTTTGCTGGGAAGTGTGACAAGCGTCGGGACTTACGCGCAGTTTCAGTTAGGCGGAGGTGCGTCAGCCTGGGCTCTGGGGTTTGTGGCTTTTACCTGCCTGTTTATTGCTGTGCTGGCCCTTTTTATTGGTGAAAAGGACTACAAACCCAGCGACTGGGCCGCTTTAATTATTTGCATTTTGGCCATCCCGCTCTGGAAGGTAACAAACACACCGATGCTGGCGCTGGGCATTATTGTCATGAGTGATATTT
>CAYYSC010000417.1:0-3463 GCA_964474065.1 uncultured Rhodospirillales bacterium
GTCGCCCAGTTGTTCCGCATTCCGCTCTCCGAGACGCTCGCCGACGATTTTGTCGAAATGCTGCCGATAGAAGGTAGCTGTCATCCGATGATCCGGCTGCGTATCGCAGGCCGGCAAATGCACGCGCCTACGGCCGCCGTCATCTATCAGTTCCGGGAAGTCCTGCTCTCGGGACGCCACACCCGGGTCGCCGACCTGCTGGCGCCAGGCTGGACCGCGCGATAGAGCCGCTAGGCGGAAACCCGCACGCCCTCCGCTGCGGGGGTCTGCGGCGCCTCCTCGAACGCGTAGTGCAGCGCCTCGATCTCCCGCCGGTACCAGCGCGCAATCAGGGCGCGCGTGACGGGAGAGTAGAAGGCCGAGTAGTGCGCGCGCTCTTCCACGTAGCGCCGCCGCCGCGGCATCGGCAGGCTCTCGCCAAGGGCGAAACGGCGGCACAGGTCGGCAACGGCCTCGTCCAGATGACCATAGTCATAAACCTTGTCCGCGACGATCTCATTGCCGATGGCGTAGATCGACCAGTTGTTCAGCCGGCAGTATTCCGTGTTGCGGTACCATAGGGACCGCATGTCCCGGTCGAAGTTGTCCGGCCCCTTGTCCTTCTTCCATTCCCGGTGCGTGTAGAGCGAGAGTTGCCGTTCCCAGGGGTTCCGCTCCACCGCAAATTTGAAATAGCTGTCGAAGATCCTGCGTCCGACAACGGCGCGCGCCTGCGCCGCCGTTGCATGCGGGCGCGGGCCGAAGACGGTAGGGAAGGTCCGCTTCAGTGCCCCGTGGTGGATGGGTGAATACTTTGACCAAGCCGGCCGCTCCAGCGTTGCCTCCTCATCCTCCGGCCCCAGCAAGGGCCGCAACGCATCGGACAGCGAGGTGCTCGCCGTCTTTTCCGTGCGAAGAAAGATGAAGCGGTATTTGTGCGAAACGATCATCGACGCGCCCGTCGCTGCCAGCCTGACATGGGCGAGCAATGGGGCAGGCTGCGGCAGAGGTCAAGGCTGGGACCATCGGGGCCTGCCGGCAAACCTCGGCCAGCGGCTGGCCCTGTCCGCCCTGTCCGAGAGAAGGTTTTGTGATGCCGGTGCGGCTTCGGCTAGAGTGGGTGCCAGCCGTTCCGAATAAAACCCAAGGAAGCGCCCCATGCTCACCCAACACATCGGCGACATCCGCATCGACCGGATCATCGAGCAGGAAGTTCCCGCCTTCGATCCTTCCGAATTCCTGCCGGAATTGACCAAGGAAATGATCGATCCGCACCGGCACTGGCTGGAGCCGAAGGCGTTCGATCCGGCAACGGGCCTGATGATCTTTTGCATGCAGAGCTATGTTATCCGGACGGGCAAGCACAACATCCTGGTCGACACCTGCATTGGCAACCACAAGAACCACCCGAACCGGCCGCACTGGCACCAGAAGACCGACAATACCTACATGGACGCGCTGAAGCGGTCGGGGCTTACGGTGGACGACATCGATTTCGTCATGTGCACCCACCTGCACCCGGATCATGTGGGCTGGAACACGAAGCTGGAAAACGGCCAGTGGGTGCCGACCTTCCCGAATGCGCAATACGTGTTCAGCGAGAAGGAACTGGCGCACTGGGAAAAGACCCATGCCGAAACGCCGATTCCCTATGTCGCCGAGAGCGTGCTGCCTATCGTGCATGCTGGCCGCGTGCAGCAGGTGAAAAGCGATCACCAGTTCGACGATCAAATCTGGTGCGAGCCGACGCCGGGCCATACGCCCGACCATTTCAGTCTGTGCCTGAAGCACGGCAGCCATAACGGTGTGATTACCGGCGACCTGATCCACTCGCCGATCCAGTGCGTCTACCCGGAGACCCCAGCCCGGCCGGACGTGGACAAGCCGCTGGCTTCCAAGACCCGCCGTGCCTATCTCGAAAAATACGCGGACACGGACACGCTGGTCTGCACTATGCACTTCCCCTCTCCCAGCATGGGCCATTTCGTCAGCGAGGGCGATGCGTTCCGGTTCCGTTTCCTGGAAGGATAAGCCAAACGGTCCACCGGCCGGCGCGGAGATACGATGGGTTTTCTCAGGCGGCTCTTGCGGCGGCTGGTGATCTGGGCGGTGATCGTGTTCGTGGCCCTTCCTGCGGCGCTGATCGGGCTCTACCTGTTCGTGCCGCCGCCGTTGACGCCGCTTATGGCGATCCGGGCAACGGAGGATTATGGGCTGGACAAAACCTGGGTGCCGCTGGATGCAATGGCCCCCTACCTGCCGGCGGCCGCGATTGCAGCCGAGGATAACCTATTCTGCCGGCATCACGGCTTCGATCTCGCGGCGATCTGGCAGCAATGGCAGCGCTACCGGGATGGCCTGCCCGCCCGCGGCGCCAGCGGCATCACCCAGCAGACGGCCAAGAACCTGTTCCTATGGCCGGGCAGGGACTGGGCCCGGAAAGGGCTGGAGGCCTACCTGGCCCTTGGGTTGGAAGCCGCCTGGCCGAAGCGGCGCATCCTGGAAGTTTATCTGAATGTCGCCGAATTCGGCCCAGGCGTTTACGGCGCGGAAGCTGCGGCCCGGCACCATTTCGCCAAGTCGGCCGCAGAACTGACCCGGCGCGAAGCCGCGCTCTTGGCGAGCGTGCTGCCCGCCCCGTTGCAGCGGTCGGCGGCAGCGCCAACCCGTCTGGTCGCGCGCAAGGCGGAAGTCGTCTCCCGGCGCATCGACGAGATCGGCAATCTGCTGGATTGCTACTAGGGCGCTTTCCACATCTCAGAAGCCCATGGCGCGTGCCGCCCGGCGCGGGTCGGCGCCGCCCGAGAGCAGGCCGGTCTCCAGGTTCGCGCTGATCGCGCAGACACCTGCGGCGCCGGTCGCGATATCGTCCAGCACCTCAATCTCATGGCCGCGGCCAGCCAAGTCGTCCCGCACTTTCGGCTCGATCCGGCCTTCGACGGACAGGCGGCCCGGATGGTAGCGGTGTGGCTCGAACGTCATCGGGAAGGCGTGCGTGACCGCCCGCGGCGCCTCGATCGCATCCTGAATGTCCATGCCCCAGATCACGTGATTCAGCAGCACCTGCAGCATCCCCTGAGGTTGGGTGTCGCCGCCAGGCGAGCCGAACGGCATGGCGAGCTTGCCCGGCGTCACCACCATCGCCGGGTTGGGCGTGAGACGCGGACGCTTGCCCGGCGCAGGGGCGGAGGCATGGCCTTCCCTTGCGAAGCTCTGCGCGCCCCGAGCTGATGGCACGATGCCGAGACCGGGGATGACTGGGCTTTCGAACGAAACGTCGGAGGGCGTCGCCGACCAGACATTGCCCTGTCCATCAACCACGCAGCAATAGGAGGTGTCCGGATGCAGCGCCGTCGGCTGCGGATCCGGCATCGGCACGAAAGGCACGCCGCCAAAGCCGGGGATGTCGCCCGCCGGCGCCATTTCCGGAATGGCCTGCTGCGGGTCGATCAGGCGGCGGCGGGCGGCGGCATAGTCAGATGCG
>CAYYSC010000418.1:0-3459 GCA_964474065.1 uncultured Rhodospirillales bacterium
ACCCGGCCCTGTCGGGCCACGGACGCTACGGTTTTCTGCGTTGCAAAAGGGAAAGGGGAATCGAAGATTGCCGTCCAGACTTCAGGTGGACGCTTGGCGATGTGTTTGTTGCGCGAAGCGGGAGTTGGAGATGACACCGCGCGGCTAAGAACCCGGTTTTGTCCAGCTTCTCGGACCGAGTGGTCCGGCAAAAGCTGGATCTCTGGCGCGAAGAGCGTGGCGTTTATCCCTGAAAGGCAGGACCAATGGCCGAAATGACCTTGTATCATACCCCAACCTCGCCCTTTGCGCGCATAGGGGTCCGGGAACGGGACTGATGGATCGTATTTACGAATACCATGCTCAGATCCGTGGCCCCGCCAATGAAGTGCTGCCCGTCAACCCCACGGGCAAAGTGCCAGCGCTGACCGTGGACGAGGGGCCGCACAAGGGGCTCGTGCTCTTGGAGTCCACGACGATCTGCGACTATCTAGAGGAGTTGGGCGAGGGCCCCCCACTGCAGCCGAAGGACGGCCTGGGAAGATGACAGGAAAAAGGCCTGGATAGCTATGCTCATGCCTTTCTCGATTCAATCGCTTGGCGTAGCCGCGAGTTCCGGCGGCCGGAGCAGGAACGCTCGTCAGCATTTGTCTCTTACGAAGCGGCGCGGCAGGAGCGTTGCCTCGACGACCTGGAGACGCGGGTGGATGAGTTGGCCGGGAAGGAAATCAGCATGAGCCGCATCCTTTTTGCCGTCTCGCTCGAGTTTTTCCTGCTTCGCCTGCCCGAGTATGATTGGCGGGAAGGTCGCCTGCGCCTGAGCGAATGGTATGAGCGGATGACCGCGCGAGCGTCCTTCCGGTCAACTGCGCCTTAATCGTGACTTTTTCTAAATTGACTGCCGAAACTCGAGACCGTCAAATTGACTTGTTCCACGATGAAACGAACAGCGCCCACCGCCGTTTCTTTTGGAGAGGAAAAATGGCGCTGTGCCGGTCGGCGTTTGTGATCCGTGCAAGGAGACGGCGTTGACAGGGTGCAGCAGTGTTTGAAAGTGGTCTGTGATGTCCCAACTCGTATGCGCCGGCGAATGCATGCTGGAATTGTCGGAGCGGCATGACGGCGCAATCGTCAAGGCATTTGGTGGTGATTCGCTTAATACTGCCATTTATGCCCGGCGCTCCGGCGCGCCGGTAAGTTACGTTACAGCGCTCGGCGATGACCCGTTTAGTGGGGAGATGATCGCGGCATGGGCCGATGAAGGGCTCGTTACGTCTTCAGTCCGCCGCCTGTCGGGCAGATTGCCCGGCCTTTATTGGATCAAAACGGACGAGAAGGGCGAGCGCAGTTTCTACTATTGGCGGACGTCTGCCCCTTACCGCGATCTGTTCCGAGGCGCAGAGGCGGGGACAGCGCTCGCCGATCTGCGCCGAGCGGATTGGTTGTTCGTGACAGGCATTTCGCTGGGAGTTCTGGACGTGGAGAGTCGGCTCGGCGTGTTCGAGGCGATGCGCCATGTGATGGAAAATGGCGGTCAAGTCGCCTTTGACGTCAACTATCGCCCGGCTCTGTGGGAGGACGTAGCGGAAGCGGCGTCCACGCTACAGATTGCCCTTGGCTGGAGTACTATTGCGCTCCCCGGTCTCGATGATATGCGCCAAGTCTTTGGCGCGAATACGCCTGACGCGGCCTTGCGGCAGCTCCAGAGCTTCGGTGTGCAGGAAGCCGTGGTAAAGGTGGGCTCGGAAGGTGTCCATCTTTCGGACGGGACGCACATTCCCGCCGAAAACGTTGAAAAGGTCGTAGACACGACCGCCGCTGGCGACGGGTTCAACGGCGGCTATCTCGCCGCCCGCATGGCAGGAGAGCCGCCGGATGCGGCGGCGCGCAAAGGCCAGGCCGTGGCGGCGAAAGTGGTCCAGTTCCAAGGCGCGATCATTCCGCGCTAGAGAGGCGCCCCCGATCGCCGTTGCCGGCGAAACCCTGCAGATGCTGGCACATGTGCATGGCCATGCCGTGCTGAACATCGCGATGGAAGGCAGCCGCGTCCTGATCGAATTCATCGCGCCCGGCGCTCCTCGGATCGACCTCGCCGCAGGCGAGGCAGTGCTCCTGCTCGGCCCATCCGGCAGTGGCAAGCCTACTCTGCTCGCGCTGGTCTCTGGCATCGTCCGGCTTGATGTCGGCAGCCGGCGGCGAGCCTGAGCGTCGGCCAGCAACAACGGGCGGCGGCGCGCGGCCTTCCCTTATTTTTGCGGACAAGCCTGTCTGCGCGCTTGACCGCGACCGGGATTTCCTGGCCCTGCTGTTCGGCGAGGCGCGCACTGCGGACGCCAGCATCCTGATGGTCAGCCATGACGAGAGCCTAGGCCGCCAGTTCGACCGCGTTGGCCGCCTGTCCGACATCGCAGTCGTGTCGCGGGAAGGTCAGGCGGCGTAAGCCTGCTCGCCCGCATCGCGCTCCGCTCGCTCGCCAGCAGCTGGCTGACGGCGGGCTGACCGTGCTGGCGGTGGCGCTCAGCGTCATGCTGCTGCTCTACTCCGTCTTCTGCATCGGCAACGCGCCGAACAACATCACCCGGGAGAACTGCCGGGGCATCGTTTCCCACCCGGCGGTAGCCTGGAGCGTGCTGCTTTCGCTCGGCGACAGCCACCGCGGCTTCCGGATGCTCGGCACTACCGAGGAATATTTCGATCGCTAACGGTACCGGGATAGCCAAGCGCTGACGTTCGCGGACGCCGGGCGCCGCCTCAGGCAACGCCGCCCGACAGCAGGTGGGCGAGGGCGAGCGCCATGACCTCGGCCGACTGCACCATGTCCTCCACCGCCACGAACTCATCCGGTTGGTGGGCCAGGTCGAGGATGCCGGGGCCGTAGGCGATGCAGTCATGCAGGTGGCCGATGCGGGCGATGTGCTTCTGGTCGTAGGTGCCGGGCGAGACCACCAGTTCCGGCTGCCAACCCAGCACGCTCTGGATGCCGCGGGCTACGGCCTGCACTACCGCCGCGTTCTCCGCGGTCTGGGTCGGGATCACCTCGAAAATGTCGCGCAGGTCATAGCGGAAGTCTGGCCGCGTCGCCGCCAGGCGGTCGAGCAGCGTCCGTACCTCCCCCTTCACTGTGACCAGGTCTTCCTCGATCAGGAAGCGGCGATCGATCACCATTCGCGCCCGGTCGGGCACCACGGGCGCCGGCAGGCCGTCGTAGCTGTCGTCCTCCGGCGGGCCGGCATGGATCGAGTTGATGTTCAGCGTCGAGGAGCGCGCGCCCTCCGGCACCACGGGCATCTGCGTCGTGCGCGCGGCAAGCGCCGGAAACAGGTCGCTTTCGAACGCTTGCAGCACTGCGCCCATGTGGCGGATGGCGTTGTCGCCTAGGAACGGCATGGAGCCGTGGGCGATATGGCCGTGGGTCTCGATCTCCGCCCACCAGACGCCGCGATGGCCAAGGCAGATGCGGTCCTTGTTCAGCGGCTCCGG
>CAYYSC010000419.1:0-3454 GCA_964474065.1 uncultured Rhodospirillales bacterium
CCCGCCGTGGAACGCATTGCCCAGAAGCATGCCGGCCTGCAAATCCTGCCCGAGAATTATCCCTATGTGGGCGAGGCCTTGCTTGCCGCCATCAAGGAAGTGCTAGGCGATGCCGCAACCGACGAGGTCATGGCCGCCTGGGGCGAGGCCTACTGGTTTCTTGCAGACATTCTCATCGCGCGCGAGGCGAAGATCTATCAGGAACTGGAGTCGGCTGAAGGTGGCTGGTCCGGCTGGCGGCCCTTTACGGTTGAAGAAATACGACCCGAAAGCACGATCATCACGTCCTTCATTCTGCGGCCGAAGGATCGTGGCCCGGTCATCCGCCACAAGCCCGGCCAATACCTGACCTTCTGGCTGGACTTGCCGGGGAGCGCCCCGTTGAAACGCAACTACAGCATTTCTTCTGCGCCTAACGGTGAAAGCTACCGCATTTCCGTAAAGCGAGAGCCGCACGGTATTGTGTCCAACTGGTTGCACGATCACGCAAATATCGGAACAGAGTTGCGCGTAGCGCCGCCGGCCGGTGAGTTCTTTCTGCCTCAAAAACCAGCGCGGCCTCTCGTTTTGCTGTCCGGGGGCGTGGGCCTCACCCCCATGATGTCGATGCTGGAGACGATCGCTCAGCAGCGTTCCGACGTTCGGGCACACTATGTTCATGGCGCCCTCAATGGCTCTGTCCATGCGATGGGCGCACGCGTGCGGGCACTCTCAGAAGATACGGAGAATATCCGGGTCACGACTTTTTACGAAACGCCCCGGAACACGGATATCTTGGGACGCGACTACGACAGAGCCGGCCGGATAGACGGTGACTGGCTTCGGGCGGAAACGCCCATCGCCGAGGCCGAATACTTCGTGTGCGGGCCAAAGTCCTTCCTTCGGACTTTGGTCTCCGACCTCTCACTTTCTGGTGTGCCTGCCAACCGGATCCACTACGAATTCTTCGGACCTGCCGACGAATTGCTAGCAGCCTGAAATTCCGCGCGCAAGCGTCCACTGCATTCCGGCAGTGGACGCAAAAAGGCCCCGGCCCTACCGCCTGTAAGGGTAGCAGCGGCGCCGCTCCAGGCGGAGGCCGAAATGGGCACCTAGCGCCTCAATCGCTTCCTCATGCGCATCGTACGGGTCGCTGTTATTCTTCCCGACAATGATGATTTGAAAACGCGAGTCCTCTTTTCCGCCGGGCGGGAGCATGGCCGTCGCCAGCCCTTCGCCCTCCGGGTCCCGAAGCGTCAGGAACAGAGCCATTTCTTTCTGGAGGTGCGCTTTCAGCCCAATATTCTGCTCGAAAGAGACCGTCGATACCGGCTGGTACGACCGCCGGGCCTGTTCCTGGTTCTGCCGGTAGTGTTTCGCCACGGCATGTCCCATCATCTCGGACTCGAGTTCGGCTTCTGCTTCCGTCTCGATCCGAAACCACGTCTTTCCGTTGAGGGCGTCGCAAACATACTGCATTCGACACCTAGTCCATCTTGCCAGTGGTTGCCACATGCCTTCGCCTGGGCAGTCTCGCCAGCCTTCCATGCTGTTGCCGATCTGGCCTGGCTCCGAAGGCACGCAAAGGGTTATGGTCTCAACTCTATCGCGGTGCGTCCGAATGGCACAAGCACCGGGCAAAATTATTCACAGCGCAACCCCTGCTTTAGTCGGCCGCCTGCCCGGGATTTTTTCACGATAGATGATAAACGAAATGGTGAGAAAATAGCGCTTTTTCAATATTTTATTGGCACCGTCTGATTTTCGGGCTTTTTCGCCTACGTGGCTAATGCTCCGGCCTCCCCCGCTACCCTCAGAGTTATCCACTGGTTTATCCTCAATGCCTGGGGATTAACGGATGTGAGGCTGTGCTTCAGCATTCCGCTTGCCGCAATGGCACGCTTGATGGGCCTGGACAATGGGCAGAGGCTGTTCCCTAGCCTTAGGATAGTCAGATGACCGTCTTGTCGCCTGATCCTGCTCCCGCAAGTTCGCCCATTGGAGCGCGGTCCATGTCCTTCGCCTTCGCCAAGCCGGCGTTCGATATCGGTTTAGCCACCAACGACCTGGAAGCTCACCGGTCCTTCTGGGGCGATACCGTCGGCCTTCCCTACGATCATCTCGCGAAACTGGGCGGCGGGTTTCACCAGCACCGCTGGCGGCAGGGCGATTCGATCATCAAGGTTAATCACACGCGTATGCCGTTGCCGGACACGCCGGCGGGCGGTTATCAGAGCCTCACTCTAGGCGTCGGCAATGCCAGCACTGCGCTCGTTGCCCCCAACGGCGTTCCGGTGCGCTTGCGCCCCGACGCTGAAACCGATCTGACCCTGCATGCCGTTTCGAACGACCTGGACGGCTTCGCCCGTTTTTACGGCGACTTGCTCGGGCTGGAGCCTGACGGCCCCTTCGTCTTCCGCCTTGGCCGCAGCCGCATCCTGGCGACGCAAGGCCGAGTTCCTCGGATCGATGGCTGGCGCGAAAAGGGCCTGCGCTACATGACGGTCCAAATCTTCGATTGCGACCGTGTCACCGCCGCCCTCGAACAGCGCGGCGTCGAACTGGGCCACCCGCCCCGCACCGTTGGCCCAGTCCGCTACAGTTTCGTGCGGGACCCGGACGGCAACTGGATAGAATTGTCCGAACGCGCATCCCTGACGGGCCGCCCCGTGCCCGAGCGTTGACGCTGCTTGACGACCGGAGTGCGCGCTACAACTCTTCCCGGACGCGCCCGGCGATCTCTTCCGAGGTGCTTTCCATGGTAAAGTGATCGAGATAATCGCCGGCTGGGTCCATGAAGTAGATGATGGAACTGTGGTCCATCAGATATTCGGTGCTGTCGCTGCTGGTATTCTTGGCATAGTAGACGCGGTAAGCCTTGGCAGCCTGTGCAATCCTTTCTGGCGTACCGGTCAGCCCGACCATCCGCGGATGGAAGGCTTTTGCATAACTCCGCACTTCCTCAACACCATCCCGTTCCGGGTCGATGGTGATAAAGACCGGCGTCACGTTTGCGTTTTCCGGCAGCATGTCGATTGCCGCGGCGACCTTCGCCAGTTCGGTCGGGCAAATGTCGGGGCAGAAAGTGAAGCCGAAATAGATCAGCATGTGCTGCCCGCGAAAATCCGCCGCCGTGCGCGTGGCGCCGGTGTGGTCCACCAACTCGAACGGTCCGCCGATCAGGGCCTTGCCGCTCGTCGTGGTCGTGCCTTCATTGAAGGAGCGCTGCATGGCATAACCCACGAGCAGAGCGATCAGCATCGTCAGCACGATGCCGAGCAGAAGAACCGTGCGCTGCCAAGTCATCCCCTTAAACATTCATTTTCCGTCCTGTTTGGAGCGTGCGATCCGCGATGCCCATCACACCATGCGGATCAGTACCACCATCGTGGCGACTATTTGAACTATATTGAGAAAGGCACTGCGTTTGTGGAGGTCGGCGAAACGTTCCGCCGCACCGGCGTCTCCGCGCTCC
>CAYYSC010000420.1:0-3452 GCA_964474065.1 uncultured Rhodospirillales bacterium
GGCTGGTTCGATCTGCTGATGCAGCGGATCATCGACATCATGCAAGCATTGCCTCTCCTCGTCATGGCGCTCGTGATGGCCGCCGCTCTCGGGCCGAGCCTTGAAAACACGATTCTCGCAATCTCGATCCCGCTTGTGCCGAACGTGGCGCGCGTAATCCGCTCGAATACGCTGGCGTTGCGGGAAATGCCCTTCGTCGAGGCAGCCCGAGCATGCGGTATGAATGAAACGCGCATCGCTATCCGCCACGTCCTGCCCAACACGCTGGCGCCACTGATCGTTCTCGCCACGGCGCAGCTTGGCTCAGCGATCTTGACGGAAGCCTCGCTGTCCTTCCTGGGCCTGGGTATTCCGGAGCCGCATGCAAGCTGGGGCCGGATGTTGAGCGAGAGCGCGGCCGAATATGTGCGAACCGCTCCGTGGCTCGTGATCTTCCCAGGTATCGCCATCAGCCTGGTGGTGTTTGGCACCAATCTTCTGGGCGACGCGTTGCGGGACATTCTCGACCCGCGTCAACGGAAATAGACAGGGGGCTCTGGGACGGGTGCTTAGGCGCCTTATCCTGGATAGCGAGAGCCGGACCGCAAAGCGGTCCGGCTTCTCTGTTTTGGGATCCGGTTCTAGTCCTTCCCTGCCAAGGCGCGCTCCAATTCGTCTCGTGTGAGTTGCAAGCCGACCACGACCCGGAAATCCTGCACCTGCCTCCCGGCCGGAACCGGTACCTTCAGGTACAATTCTTCCCGGAACATGGCCTGCCGCGCATTGCCTGGAAAAGCCAGTTCTAACGGAAATGCCTCGCGTGACACGATCCGGTCTTCGGGATCGACCACGGCAACGAAATAGGATAGCCGCTGGGGCTCGCTCTGGGGTGTCGCCGGGCCGCGCTCCGCCAAGACCTGGAGGGCCAGGTCCATTTCGAGTTCGCGCTCTTCGATGCGAATGGAGCATACTTGGCGGAGGTCGCCGATCCGGGCACGGAGTTTGAGATCGGTCAGGTCGCGCTGGCTGTTCTCGCGGTAGCGTTCCAATGTCTCACCCGACGCCAGTACCACGGTAGTCGGACAGGTGGTGATGACTTCGTTCGGCTCGCTAAACGTGCCGCAACCGACCAGCATCAGCGCCGCCGCACTGGCTAGCCACGGGGTGGGCCGCGTCCTCTTTGCCCAATCGGTCATGTGGCCTCTCATGGTTGAAGTGTGCTAAAGCGCCACCATAGGCAGCGTTCCCGCCGCGGCAAGCGCGCCGCCGCCACTGGTCGATGTCAGAAAGTTCCGCCGCAATGCCAAAGCCGCCACTGACTGTTTTCCTTGCCGCGCCTCGTGGATTCTGTGCGGGCGTGGACCGGGCAATTTTGATCGTAGAACGCGCATTGGAGAAATGGGGCGCACCGGTCTATGTCCGGCACGAGATCGTGCACAACCGGTATGTCGTCGAATCGCTCCGGGCAAAAGGCGCCGTGTTTGTTGAGGAACTAGACGAGGTGCCCGACGACGCGCCCGTCGTGTTTTCGGCGCATGGCGTACCGAAATCTGTTCCGGCGGAGGCAGAGCGCCGGAACCTTGTCTATGTGGATGCGACATGCCCGCTGGTCAGCAAAGTGCATCGCGAGGCGGAGCGGCATCACACCCGGGAGGGGCGGCATTTGCTGCTGATCGGTCACCGGGATCACCCCGAAGTCGTCGGGACCATGGGCCAAGTTCCGGAAGGCGCTATTACCCTGATCGAATCAGTCGCGGATGCGGAGCAGGTGCAACCGCCACTGGCTAACGGTCTTGCCTATGTCAGCCAGACCACGCTGTCGGTTGATGACACTGCCGATATCATTGCCGTCCTTCGTCGCCGTTTCCCCGACATCGCCGCCCCGAAGCAGGAGGACATCTGTTACGCGACGAGCAACCGGCAGCAGGCGGTTAAAGCCGCGGCCGCGGAGGCAGATGCGCTGCTGGTTCTTGGATCTGCCAACTCCTCCAATTCGAACCGGCTGGTGGAGGTCGCTCAACAGGGGGGATGTGTCCGGGCGCTATTGATCGACGACTCCTCTGACATCGAGTGGGAGGAGCTGCGCGATGTTCGCCGGCTTGCGGTTTCAGCCGGGGCTTCCGCGCCGGAAATGCTGGTTCGGGAGGTGCTCGACGCCTTGAGGGAACGGTTTGAAGTCTCCGTCCAGATGGTGGAAACCGCAACCGAGGATATCGAGTTCAAGCTGCCAAGAGCCTTGACCTCGTAGTCTTCTCTGCCAGCTTGACTTGGCAGGGTTGCTGGGGCGTTTATGGTGCCCTCTGGCATCAGATTTGCCGATCACTCCAACCGATTCGCGGTGCGCATGGCGGTTTATACGCCGGTCGAGCAGGACGACCTGCTATCATTTCTGAAACCTTACGATTTGGGCGAGGTTGTTGCCTTTAAAGGTATTGCGGAAGGAGTCGAAAATTCGAATTTCTTTCTCGAGACGACCAGCGGCCGTTATATCCTCACCCTTTATGAAAAGCGTGTCGATCGGGCCGAGTTGCCGTTTTTCATTGGTTTGATGGAACACTCGGCCGGCGCGGGCATTCCTTGCCCGACACCGATCCACGACCGGGACGGACGGGCGCTGAAGGAACTGAACGGGAGACCGGCAGCGATCGTTACTTTTCTTCGGGGTATGTCCCCCCAACGGCCCCGCGTTGTGCATTGCGCTGAACTTGGCCGTGCCCTTGCCAAATTTCACACTGCAAGCGCGGACTTCCCCATTCAGCGGCCGAACAATCTTTCGGTCGATGGCTGGGCCAAGCTGCTAGCGGCAACCGGAGACCGCGCTGATAACATCAAATCCGGGCTTGGCGAAGAATTGCGGGAGGAATTTATAAATCTGGCTGCTTGCTGGCCGGCCGGTCTGCCGTGGGGTGTAATTCATGCCGATCTCTTCCCCGACAATGTTTTTTTCGTAGGCGACCGCCTGTCTGGCCTAATTGACTTCTATTTCGCCTGCAATGATGCGTTAGCTTACGATCTTGTTATTTGCATGAATGCTTGGTGTTTCGAGCGGGATAACAGTTTTAACGTGACCAAGGCCCGGGCACTGCTCGCTTCCTATGAAAGCGTGCGGACCCTGACGGAGGCGGAACGGGCCGCCCTCCCGGTTCTGGCGCGCGGCGCCTGCCTGCGCTTCCTTCTGACCCGCCTCTACGATTGGCTGAATCATTCTCCGGGTGCCTTGGTCACGCCGAAAGACCCCTTGGAATACTGGCAGAAGCTCCGTTTCCACCGCGGCATTACAGGACCGGGCGCTTATGGTCTCCACTGAAACAGGCGATGATCCGGCCAATGACCGGACAGTGCAGATTTTCACGGACGGCGCCTGCTCCGGCAATCCCGGTCCCGGGGGCTGGGGGGCCATTCTGCGCTATCGCGGGGTGGAGAAAGAATTCTCCGGCGCGGAGGCGCTCACCACCAACAACCGCATGGAGTTG
>CAYYSC010000421.1:0-3451 GCA_964474065.1 uncultured Rhodospirillales bacterium
TCGCTGCTGTCGGAGATGTTGGCCGCGCTGGAAGAGATCAGGAAGGATGGGTCCATTCACGTCGTCGTCCTGCGGGCTACAGGGCCGGCATTCAGTGCCGGGCACGACCTAAAGGAGGTCATCACCAACCGCGACCGCGAGTTTTATGAGCGGCTGTTCGCCAAGTGTACGGAAGCGATGACTGCGATCCAGGAGTTGCCGCAACCGGTGATTGCGGCAGTGCAGGGCGTCGCCACCGCTGCCGGCTGCCAGCTCGTTGCGACCTGCGATCTGGCCATTGCTTCCGATCAGGCCCGCTTTGCGACCCCAGGGGTCAACATCGGTCTTTGGTGTTCCACACCGATGGTGGCCGTTTCCCGCGCGGTCAGCCAGAAGGCAGCGATGGAGATGTTATTGACGGGCGATTTGATCGATGCGCCGACCGCGCAGAGCTTCGGCCTTATCAATCGTGTCGTCCCCCATGATTCACTTATGGATGAGACGATGGCGCTTGCAGAGAAAATCGCAAACAAATCACGGCTCGTGGTTGGGCTGGGGAAGGAAGCTTTCTACCGGCAGGCGGAGATGAAGAGGGACGACGCCTACGCGTATGCGACGGAAATCATGACGCACAATGTCCTGAAGGACGACGCGGCAGAGGGTATTGGCGCCTTTGTTGAAAAGCGCGACCCCTCCTGGACCAATCGTTAGGGCCTGCTGAGCCGATGCCAGTTGCATGGCGCCGGCTCGGCTTCGTTTGGTCATGGACTTCAGTGCCTGGCCGCTTTGGCTCAACGCCGCTATCTTTTGCTGCTCTGCGGCCGCGGTATGGATCGCAGGCACCCGGCTTGCGATGTACGCGGATGTCATCGCCGACAAGACCGGCCTCGGCCATGCACTGATCGGGATGCTCTTGCTGGGAGGCATTACCTCCCTGCCGGAAATTGTTGTCTCGATGACAGCCAGCATCAGCGGGAACCCGGCGCTTGCCGTGAACAACCTGCTTGGCAGTACTGCATTCCAGGGGGTGATGATAGCAGTCGGCGACTTTGCCTTGCGCAAACGCGCCCTGACCGCTGTTGTCGGTACGCCAACCGTGCTTTTGCAAGGCGTCTTCTGCTGCCTTCTCCTGTGCTTGGTTATTGGAGGGATCACCCTCGGCGATTACGGTTTCGCCGGCATCGGATTGTGGGGTTCGGCCATTTTAGGATTGAGCATCCTGTTTCTTTGGATCGTCGCGAACAGCCGCGGCCGGGAAGCGTGGCTGCCACAGGATCTGCCGGCGCTGGGCGAGATTGAGGAACACGAAGGGCAGCCTAAGACGCTTTCCAAAGCCGTCTTGTTAACCATCGTGGTCGCTCCGGTTATCGTCGTTGCCGGGTACCTCCTCGCCCGGACAGGAGGAGCTTTAGCCGAGCAGACAGGCCTGGGTTCAAGCTTTGTCGGTGCCCTGTTCGTGGGGGTCTCCACCTCGCTGCCGGAAATCAGCACGGTGCTTGCGGCGGTGCGCTTGCGGCGTTATCTGCTCGCGCTATCGGATATTTTCGGCACCAACATCATCAATATCGGCCTGATTGGCGCCATTGATATTGCCTACCGCGACGGGCCGGTGTTGAACGAGGTTGGTTCTTTTTCCGTGATGGCGGCTGTGCTGGGCATTGTCGTCATCTTGCTGTACGTGGCCGGTCTGATCGAGCGGCGGGACCGGGCGGTGGGGCCGTTTGGAATCGACAGCATTGCGGTGATTGCCTGCTGGCTGGGCGGTATCGCGGTTCTTTATACCTTGCGCTGACCCGCCGCGCGGTATTGCTGGGGGGATTTCCGGCCGCTAACCGTCCGCAGGCCGCTCGGCGGTGAGAAAGTAGTTGATAACGACGGGCCCGCCTGTTTGCCAGCCATGCAGGGGGTGCAGGTTGAGGCCCGTCACGTCCGTGGTCTTCAGGCCCTGCCGCCGTAGCCCTGCCGCCAGTTCCGAGGGCCGGAGGAATTTCCGCCAGTCATGCGTGCCGCGCGGCACCCAGCCAAGCACGTATTCAGCAGCGATCTTTCCAAGCGCCAGAGAAGCGGCATTCCGATTGAGCGTGGACATGACCAGCAAGCCGCCTGGCCGCACGAGGGAGCATACGTTTTCTAGAAACGCCGCCGGATGTACCACATGCTCGACCACCTCCAGGCAGGTGACGAGGTCAAATATCCGGTGTTCCGCCGTGATTTGTTGCGCGCTGGCCAGGCGGTATTCAACGTCGAGGCCATGCCCTTCTGCGTGCGCGCGTGCCGCGGCTATGCTTTCCGGCACGAGATCAATCCCCAGCACATCGGCGCCCATTCGCGCGAGCGGCTCCGCTACCAACCCGCCGCCGCAGCCGATGTCCAGGGCGCACAGTTCCTGAAGCGGGTGATCGCTGTTACGCGGCCGGAAATGCCGAACGGCCTGCTGCCGGATATAATCGAGCCGTGCAGGATTAAGCCGGTGAAGCTGCGCAAATGGCCCTTCGGGATCCCACCATTCCCGTCCATGACGCGCAAACTGGGCCAGTTCGCGCGGATCGCTGCTGGATGTTGCGGCACCCTTGACTTTCTGTGCTTCCGGCATCGTTGCTTCCTTGAGATGGCGTAGAGCGCTGACTATGCTCCGCGGTTTCTTGCCATGAATGTCGTCTTCCATGAAGGACCCCGCAAGCCGTGGCCCGTATTGTACAGAAATTCGGCGGAACCTCCGTCGCCGATCTCGACCGGATCCGCAATGCTGCGGTGCGCGTCAAACATGCCTATGACAGAGGCGACCAGGTCGCGGTGGTGGTCTCTGCCATGGCGGGGGAGACCAACAGGCTGGTTGGGCTGGTTCAGGAGGCTTCTCCGCTGCATGACGCGCGCGAATACGACACGGTCGTTGCCGCGGGCGAACAGGTGACATGCGGCCTAATGGCGATTGTCCTGCAGCAGATGGGCGTGCCCTCCCGCTCGTTCTTGGGCTGGCAGGTTCCGGTTCGCACGGAAGGCAGCCATGGCCGCGCCCGCATTCAGGAGATCGATAGCGTCAATCTACTTCACCGCATGGAAAAAGGCATTGTGCCGGTCATGGCCGGTTTTCAGGGCGTTACCGACACCGGCAGCATCACCACACTGGGGCGTGGAGGCTCTGACACATCAGCAGTGGCGCTTGCGGCGGCACTCGAGGCAGATCGGTGCGATATCTTCACGGATGTCGATGGCGTCTATACCTGCGATCCCCGCATCGTCACCAAGGCTCGGAAGCTGGACCGGATCACCTATGAGGAAATGCTGGAGATGGCGTCCCTCGGGGCGAAAGTGCTGCAGACCCGATCGGTCGAGCTCGCGATGAACTACCGGGTGCGGGTGCAAGTGTTGTCGAGTTTTGTGGATGGGCCGGGAACGCTCGTCGTCGATGAGGATGAGATTATGGAACAGGAAGTCGTGAGCGGCATCGCCTATAACCGGGACGAGGCAAAGG
>CAYYSC010000422.1:0-3431 GCA_964474065.1 uncultured Rhodospirillales bacterium
TCTAATGCAGGCGAAGAAATGGTCTCGGTTTACCCGCACACCCTGCCCCAGAAGCTGCCGACGCTCACGAAGATCGACGATGTGGACTGGACTGGCATCGACGCCGTGTTCTGCTGCCTGCCTCACGGCACGACGCAGGAGGTGATCGCAGGCCTGCCCACCCACCTGAAGATCGTTGACCTTTCCGCCGACTTCCGGCTGTTCGATCTCGCCACCTATGCCAAGTGGTACGGTCACGCGCACCGCGCGTCCCACCTCCAGCCTGAGGCCGTCTACGGCCTGACCGAACACGCGCGTAACGCTGTCGCCAATGCCCGGCTAGTGGCTAATCCCGGCTGCTACCCGACTTGCGCCGCGCTGCCGCTGCTGCCGCTGCTGACCGAGGGTCTGATCGAGGCAGACGGCATCATCATCGATGCCAAGTCCGGTGTGACGGGCGCGGGCCGCTCGATGCGCCAGGACCTGCTGTTTTGCGAGGTGCATGACGGCTTCCACCCCTATGGCGTCGGCAAGCACAGGCATCAGCCGGAAATTGAGCAGACACTTTCGATGGCCCTCGGCGGGCCGCAAATGCATGTAGTGTTCACGCCGCACCTGATCCCGATCAACCGCGGCATGCTATGCACCGCCTATATCCGGCCGAAAGCAGGCGCCACTGTCGGCGATTTGCGTAGTGCCTTGGAGAAAACTTACGCCGGCGAGCCTTTTGTACACGTCGCCCCGGCAGGAAAGTGGCCGGCGACGCGGGAAGTACGCGGGTCCAACTACTGCTTTATCGGTGTCGGCGACGCTGGGGTACCCGGTCAATTGGTAGTAATTTCCGCCATCGACAACTTGGTGAAGGGTGCCTCGGGCCAAGCATTGCAGAACATGAATCTGTTGTTCGGCCTTAACGAAACCGAGGGCCTGCTGCTGGAACCCCTCTACCCGTAAGGATGTTCGTATGAATGCCCCCCTGCCCCACGACCCCCGCCGGGAAGGACTCCTCCTCCCTTATAACGGAATCACGCCGAAGCTTGGCCGCGAGGTCTTCCTCGCGCCAGGTGCCATCGTGGTCGGGGAGGTGGAAATCGGCGACGAAGCCAGCCTCTGGTACAACACCGTCGTTCGGGCGGACGTGCACGAGGTGAAGATCGGGGCGCGCACGAACCTCCAGGATGGCACCGTCGTCCACGTTACTGGCGGCCGCTTCGGTACTTATATCGGCAATGATATTCTGATCGGCCACCAATGCGTGATTCACGGCTGCACCATCCACGACCGCGCCTTTATCGGCATGCGGGCATTGATCCTGGACGGTGTGGTGGTGGAAAGTGATGCCATGGTGGCGGCAGGGGCCGTGGTCACGCCCAACAAGGTCGTGCCTTCAGGCGAGCTCTGGGCCGGCAGCCCTGCCAAGTTCATGCGTCACCTGACGCCGGAAGAGATCCAGCGGCACAAAAAAGCCACGGCAGGCTATGTGCGCAACGCCAAGGAGCACCGTGCGTCGCTTGGCTAAGCCCTTTCTGGAAGCAAAGATGGGAGGGAGGGGCCGCAGCCGGGAGAAAAACCGGCCCCTCCCCGCCATTCACGGCTTAGTTGTCGGACCAGCCGCGGTGCCAGTGTCGGCCGCGGTGCGGGCCGCCCATTTCGGAGCGCTCGATTGCGCCGTCGTCGTTTTCGTCCATTCTCTCGAACATCCAGTCGAACCGACCGCCGATTTCCTGCCGGCTCAAGCCGCCGCTGTTGTCATCGTCATGGCGCCGGAAACGATGCTCCATCATTTCGCGCCGGATGCTTTCGCGGAGGGCTGCATACTCCTCAAAACTGAGTTCGCCACTCTGATCGGCATCGAATTCTTCGAACTTCTGGTTCCGGTACTGATCCAATTCGGCGCGGGTCACCTTGCCGTCGCCGTCGGTATCGAATAATTCGAACATCATTCCGCCGGGACCAGCGCCGAAGCCGCGGCCCCCGCCCTCACCTCGCTGGGCGGTCGCCGTGCCACCAATCACGCCCAACAATACCGCTGCAGAAATGGAACCAAGAAGAATTTTTGTCCGGGTCAACATGATCATCCCTATTCCTTGTGCTCCGTGGAGAAACTGTCTGACGGATCACTGCCGTCCGTTACGAAACAAACAATGGTCGGACTGTGTCGCAAAATAATCTCAGACGGACGGGAAAATTGTGTTTGTCTGTATCATTCCGTCCGCCTGTTACAATTTGATACGTTTTTGCGGACCGCTGCTGGCGAGAGCCTGACAAAATCCCGGGCACGATGACTGAAGCACCGCACATTCTGGTGGTAGACGATCACCGTGATATCCGCGACGCGCTCGCGAAATATCTCGTGAAGAATGGCTATCGAGTGACCCAAGCAGAGAATGTCGCTGCAGCCCGCCGGGCGCTGCGCGATGCGGCCATCGACCTTGCGGTCCTGGACATCATGATGCCGGGGGAGGACGGGCTGTCTTTGACCCGGGACCTCCGCGCCCAAGGCGAGTTGCCGATCATCCTGCTCACCGCGGTCGCGGAAGAGACCGACCGGATCGTCGGTTTGGAAATGGGTGCCGACGATTATCTAACGAAGCCCTTTAACCCGCGGGAGTTGCTGGCGCGGATCAAGGCAGTGCTACGACGAACGAACTCGCTGCCGCATCAAACGCTGAGTACGGAAGGCGGCCGGCTGCGAGCCGGGCCCTGGCTGATCGATCCGGCGCAGCAAGACTTGCGGGGCGACAACGGAGAAAGCGCCGATCTCAGCACGGCGGAGTTCCGTCTGCTCCAGGCCTTCCTCACGCACCCGCAGCGGGTGCTGAGCCGGGACCAGCTTCTGGACTTAACCCAGGGCCGGAGCGCGGCACCATTCGACCGGTCTATCGACAATCTGGTGAGCCGGCTGCGCCGGAAGATCGAGCCGGATCCGAAGAACCCCACTCTGATCAAGACCCATTGGGGCGGCGGCTACTCGCTCGCCGTACCGGTCGAGCCGGTATGAGCGCTTTGGCATTCCGTTTCTGGCCGCGCGGTCTGGCCGGACAGTTGATCCTCGCAACCGTGGCGGTATTGCTGATCGCACAAGGGGTCGTCGTTGCCATCGCCCTCCACGAACGGCGCGAACGGTTCGAGCGGGAGACTGGCGATTTCATGGCCCGACGGATCGCGCTGGTAGCTGATCTTTTGCGCACCACGCCGCCGGAATTGCACAGCCATGTCTTGAGGATTGCCAGTGCGCCAGGGTTTCGCTTTGAAGTCCGGGAGCGTCCGGCGGGCCTGCCGCCTGCGCCTTTCTTCGAAGCTTGGCTGGGACCGCACCTCCGCTCGCATGGTCTGACCGGGAGCGTCGTTTTCCGGTTGCCGCCCGGACATGGGGGCATGAGAGGCGACCATCACCATAAGCGTGGCGGGCTGGTCGCTGTTCCCGTAAAGGTGGCGGCGCAAGACACATG
>CAYYSC010000423.1:0-3423 GCA_964474065.1 uncultured Rhodospirillales bacterium
CCACTGTCGCCGGCCCGCTCATGGGGCGAACAGCGGAGCCGCTGCCGTCAGCCGCGCCAAACTTTCCGATGACAGGCGATGCAAGATCTCTGATGGGATTACAAGTCACGGAAAATCCGAACAGCGGATTCGAACAAGCTCTACGAATGTAGCTCTCCGAGCTTTACTCCGTTCCGTATGCCGCGGAGACGATCGGTTCGCATTCCCCTCCGGCGCCCCTGCCCAGGCTGCAGCCGCACACGGCTCAAACAACCGTCGCGGGATTTCTGAGAGGTGGGTGAGCTCAGAGCCGCCGCCGCCAACGACAACATTTATGATTGATCCCGAGTCTGCGCGACTGAGGATATCACCACTCGCAATTGTACAACTCTTGGATGTTTTTCCACGTAAGTCTTAATCCTGACCTACTGGCTTATGCCGCCCCTGCAAATCAGAGCCTCGCACGCGTCCAAAAAGATTGATTTCTGCGGCAGGCCGCGCCGCGCCGTATCTGCCGGCCTGGCAGCGCACACCTGTCAGTTCTCTGGTTAATAGGGGAAATCTGTGGTAAATTCGCTTCATCAACCGTTGCGAGTGTTCCGTCGACTTTGGAACGTCGATCAACACGCGCCGGTTTTTTTGGGAGAAACCATGGGCTTACACCCTGCCAAGCCGAATGTTACCAATAGGTGAAGGGCGTAATCCTTATTTTCTCACCAATTGCGCGAATCTTTTATTGACCATAGGTTGTCTTCTGTGTTCACTGGGTACAGTGAGATCTGGGTCGGGCATTGACGGAGCCACTTCTGGAGCGGTTGAAGCTTCTGAAATCCGGATTGCCTTATGGTTTCAGATCGGTTAGCGTTTGACCATCTCGGGTGCGCCGGCCTGCGCTGGCAAAAGCGTACAAAAAAGGAGAAGCAGACATGAACTTTAAAACTATAGCTGCAGCGAGCGTGATCGCACTTCTACCCGTCACCTCGTTCGCGTCCGTCGACGTGAGCATTGAAGGCACCGACGGTGTCGGCCTCGACGGCATCAACCTCGGCGGCACTTCGTCGAGCGATCCGGTCGATAATGTGACGGACTCCCTCTTGTTCGGGCCGGAGTTCGCGCTCGACTGGAACATGCGTGTGATCAACACCGTTCCGCCGGCAGGCAGCTTCGACACCCAAGGCACCGCCGAATGGAATTTCTCAATCGCTCAGGTTGCGAATGTCGCGGTGTCGTCCACCCAAAATCCGTTCGGCGGTTTGACCGGCTTGACCCTGGAACTGCTCCGGAACGGCACGAGCATGGGTGGCGGCCCGGTTGCTTACACCGCAGGTGCCTTCGCTGCTCTTGATGGCAATGTCCGCGGCGGCGACACAATCACCGTCCGGGCTGACTGGGCCTCGATGGATGGTCCGTTCAGCGAAGTCGACGTGGACTTCAGCATCTACGCGACCGACTTCGACGGCGCCGATATTCCGCTGCCCGCGTCCGCTCTCCTGCTGGTGGGTGCGCTGGGCGGCCTCGGTTTTGTGGCGCGGAAGCGCTCCTAACCCCGCCGGGTGGTTGTTGGCGTCAAGAGTGGCGCCACAACTCGCGGCTGAGCAATGATAAGAGGGCACCAGCGTCATCGCGCTGGTGCCTTTTCTCTTTGGAACCGGCGTTCCTTGCACTTTTCAATTGAATGCGGCAAGTCTGCGATTACGAAAAATGCCTGTCACAAACTGGCGGTTGCAATCTTCCCGAAGACCGGCCAAATACGAAGACTGGCCAAAATACGTTGCCGGAAGATTGAGATCAGAAACGCACATCGACCTGACCAAAGTGGAAGTATAATCCTATGGCAGCGCTGAAGCTTCCGACGCCGAAGCGAATCCAGATGATCGCGGCCGCTGTCCTCTTCGTCCTGCTGGCGGGGTGTGACAGTGTCGAAGAACGGGCGCAGCGGCATTACGAAAAGGCTCTCGAGCTCATCGAGCGCGGGCAGGCGGGCAAGGCGATCATCGAACTTCGCAACGCCATCGACCTGAACGACCAATTCGCACCCGCCCGGTTTGAGATCGCGAAGCTTCACGAGATGGAACGTAACATCTCGGGTGCCATCGGCAATTACCTGAAAGCGATCGAAATCAATCCGCACCATGTCGAGGCACGGATTCGCGCCGCCAACATTTTCATTATGGCCAACGAGTTGGAGCGCGCGGAATCAAACCTCGACCAAGCCTTCAAACTTGATCCTGACAACCCCGATCTTCTCTTGAGCCGGGGGCTGCTCCAACAGCGTAAAGGCAACTTCGAGGCGGCCGAACAGGACGCCCGCGCTGCATTGCGCCATTCCCCCGCCGAACCCCGCGCAGCGATGATCATTGCATCGAACCAGCAGCGGAACGGCGATCTCGAGGGAGCGCTCCAGACCATCGAACGGTTCCTCGAAGTTAACACCCGCGATATTGCCTTGAATGTTCTGAAGATCAACGTCCTCGACGCCTTGGGCGAGACGGCGGAATTGACCGAGCACTTGCGGAAGATGAAGCGGCTGTACCCGGACAGCCTGGAAATTCGACGAATCTTGTCGAAGTGGTATCTTTCCGAGGAAATGTATGCCGAAGCGGAAGTGGAGCTTCGAAAACTCCAAGAGTTGCAGCCAGGCAACATGCAGCCAGTCCGCAATCTGGTACAGTTCATCACCGAGACGAAGGGGAAAGACGCTGCCACGCGGGAGCTTGTGCGCCAAGTAGAAGCGAGCGAACGCTTCGATAGCCGCTTTCCGCTCCAAGTGATGCTGGCTGAACTCTATTATAATGATGGGCGCGCCGATGAAGCCTATGCCATGCTGGACCAGATCGTTGAATCCAATGCGCCGCCTGCCAGCATGATCGAGGCTCAACTCCTTTATGGGCAATTCAAGGCACGGGAAGATAAGCTGGACGAAGCCAAGACTTACACCCAGGATGTTCTTGCGACCGATGCCAAAAACGCAATCGCCCTGGGATTGCGGGCTGCGATCCACTCCGAGCAAGGAAATAATGAGGCAGCTGTCCTGGATGTTCGGGCCGCACTGAACGAGAGCCCCCGGAACCCCAAGCTGCGCCGCCTGGCCGCCACCATCTATGACCGCAACGGCAACCAGGAACTGGCTGCCCAGGCCTTGGCGACGGCCGTCGTGCTCTCGGACTATGAGCCCGCCTACGTTAACGACTACATTACGGCCTTACGGACCGCCAACGACACGCGGGCGATCGAAGCGATCCTTTCTGAAGCCATCCGCCGCCACCCCGAAAACCGGGAATTCCTAGCTGCCCTGGCAGCCGCAAGGCTCCGCCTGCAAGACTGGGCGGGCGCCGAACGGGCGGCCTCCATGTTGCGCAAGATCGACCGTGAAGGAGCGGACAAAGTCCAGGCAGTGGTCTTAACCGGTCAGCAACGCTATGGCGAAAGCATCGAATTGATGCG
>CAYYSC010000424.1:0-3421 GCA_964474065.1 uncultured Rhodospirillales bacterium
TTACAGCGGTGGTGGAATTAAAAGCCCGGTTCGACGAAGCCAACAACATTCTGCTTGCCCGCGACATGGAACGAGCGGGCGTGCAAGTGGTGTTCGGATTCGTTACGTTGAAAACCCATGCCAAATTGACCTTGGTGGTGCGCCGAGAGGGAAAAGAACTGCGCTCCTACGGGCATTATGGCACCGGCAACTACCATCCGATCACCGCGCGCATTTATACAGACCTGTCTTATTTTACCTGCGACGATGTGCTCTGCCGCGACATGGCGCGGCTTTTTAATTACATCACCGGCTACGCGTCTCCGGATGCGCTGGAGAAGGTCGCGGCATCGCCGTTTTCCCTCAACAGGAAGCTGCTCGCTCTGATCGACGATGAGATCCACCACGCGCAAGAGGGCAGACCGGCCGCAATTTGGGCGAAGATGAATTCTCTGGTCGATCCGGATGTCATCGACGCCTTGTACCGGGCAAGCCAGGCCGGCGTTGACATCGAGTTGATTATCCGGGGCATCTGCTGCCTGCGCCCCGGCGTTCAAGGCCTCTCGGAGAACGTCACGGTAAAAAGCATCGTCGGACGGTTCCTTGAACACGCGCGTATTGCCTGTTTCGGGGCGGGGCATGGCCTGCCTCATCCCAAGGCGAAAGTATTCATATCCTCCGCTGACTGGATGCAACGGAACCTGCACCGGCGCGTGGAGAGTTTCGTGCCCATTGAGAATATCACCGTGAAGCGCCAGATCATCGAGCAAATCATGGTCGCCAACCTGAATGACAACACCCAGTCCTGGTTCCTGCACCCCGACGGTACCTACGTCCGGGCAAAAAGGGGCGACAAACCGTTCTCGGCACATGAGTATTTCATGACCAATCCAAGCTTGTCTGGCAGGGGCAAAGCGCTAGAAAAGTCCCCGCCCGCTCCCGATCTGGTTCTCCGGACCGAAGACTGACCCCGGCATAGGAATAGATCCGCGCATGCGCCGCGTAGCCGCTATCGACATCGGGTCCAACTCGGTCCGATTGGTGATTTATGGTGTGGTGGGCTCCGCGCTGGTTTCGCTCTTCGATGAAAAGGCCACCTGCGGGCTGGGCCGGAACCTGGGGACGTCCGGTGTTCTCGACCCGGAAGGCCGCGCCCGGGCCCTGCAAGAATTGAAACGCTTTGGCGCGCTTGCGGCAAGCAGCGCGCTGGAAGCGCTCTATCCTTTCGCCACGGCTGCCGTCCGGGATGCCGAAGATGGGGAATTATTCGTTGAGGAAATAGCCAGGAAAACCGGCCTGAGAGTCGATGTCCTGTCAGGCCTCGACGAGGCCCGCTTTTCTGCCATGGGCGTCGCAGGCGCGATCCCTGGCGCAACCGGGATTGTTGGCGACCTCGGCGGCGGCAGCTTGGAACTGGTCCGCCTTGAAAACGGTGAAGTGCGAGATCACGACACTTTGCCCATCGGCTCGCTGCTGCGCCCCACCGACGGATCACGTGGTGAAACCAGCAAGTGGCTGGATGAACGCCTGTGCAGGGTCAAATGGCTCACGGACGATAAGCCCGGCGACTTTTACCTTGTCGGCGGCGCTTGGCGTGCTTTTGCCCGGGCTCATATGCGGCACAGTGACTATCCGCTTTCAGTGATTCATCAATACGCGATGGTCACCGGCGACGCGAGAGAACTTGCTGATCTCATCGCGGTCATGAGCGACCGTTCCCTGTCTCTGCTAAACAGTGTCTCACGCCGACGGCGGGCAATGATGCCGTACGCCTCTCAAGTCTTGTCGCGCCTGATTGCATGCGCCCGTCCGCAGGCCGTGATCGCGTCGGCGCACGGCCTGCGCGAGGGATTTGTACGGCATCGCCTTGGGCTGGGTGGAAGCGATCCCTTTCTGGATTATTGCCGCTTCGCCGGTCCGGCTACGGCACGGATGAAACCGGATGGCGACGCGATCAATCGCTGGTTAGCTCCCTTGTTCGCGGACGCAACGCCTGAAACCCGGCGCCGGGTGGAAGCAGCCAGTTGGCTGGCCGATCTCGCGGGTCGCGACCACCCGGACCGGCGCGCCGATATCGCTCTCGCCCGGGGAATGAATGTGCCGTCCGTTGCTCTTTCACATGAGGGAAGAGCCTTCCTCGGCTGCGCCCTGCGCGCCCGCTACGGTGGAAAATTGAATGGGAGCGCCGGCCCGGCTCAGCACCTGCTGACGCCAACACAACTGCAGGACGCAGAGAGGCTGGGCGCCGCCCTGCGCCTTGCTCACGCCATCTCGCCGAGCGGGCACGGCCTCAGGGACGTTAACCTGCGTTTGACCGCCGATAGCGTCGAACTGAACGGGTCACAAGACCTGTTGTCCGGCGACACGATCGCCCGACGGCTTCGCGGAGTCGCTGCCGCATTTGGTCGGGCTCCGCTACTACAACCGAACACCAAAGCGGCCTGAACAGCAAAAAACCCGTCCGCGCGGTCGGCGCACGGACGGGTTCCTATTGCTGACGTGGCTTAGGTCACTGCGTAACTTTCTGCGGCTTTCTTTGCCGCGAGATTTTCCTGCACGGCTGCGTTCCGCATGGCGCGCTGGAGTTTCTCGAATGCACGCACCTCAATCTGGCGCACCCGCTCTCGGCTGATACCGTACTCGTGGCTCAACTCTTCCAATGTTGCCGGCTCGTCCTTCAGCCGGCGCTCCTCCAGGATATGGCGTTCGCGCTTGTTCAGGCAGCTGAACGCCTCTGAGAGCATTTTCCGGCGGTGGTCCAGTTCTTCTTCCTGACCGAGCATGGCCTCCTGGTTGTCGGAATCGTCCTCCAACCAGTCTTGCCATTCACCGTCACCATCGACCCGCAAAGGCGCATTCAGCGATTGATCGCCGCCCGACAACCGCCGGTTCATCGAGATGACGTCGTCCTCGGAAACCGAAAGCTTGGTCGCGATAGTCTCTACGGCTTCTGGAGAAAGATCGCCTTCATCAAAAGCCTTAAGCTGGCCTTTTATCTTGCGCAGGTTGAAGAACAGCTTCTTCTGCGAGGCAGTCGTACCCATTTTCACCAGCGACCAGGAATGCAAAATGTATTCCTGGATCGAAGCACGGATCCACCACATGGCATAGGTTGCCAACCGGAAACCACGGTCCGGATCGAACCGTTTTACCGCTTGCATCATGCCAACATTGCCTTCCGAAATCAGCTCGGCAACCGGCAGCCCATAGCCACGATAACCCATGGCGATTTTCGCCACAAGTCGCAAGTGACTGGTTACGAGTTTATGGACCGCATCCAAATCCTCGTGCTCCTGCCAGCGTTTGGCTAGCATGAATTCTTGTTCCGGTTCCAACATCGGGAATTTGCGGATTTCCTGCAAATACCGCGACAGGTTCCCTTCGGCCGTCAAGACCGGAATGGTTGCTGGAACTGCCATGAATATCCTCCCGGCACCCGTTC
>CAYYSC010000425.1:0-3421 GCA_964474065.1 uncultured Rhodospirillales bacterium
GGCGGAGTCTATGTTTCATGTCTGGCGCGCGGGCCGAACCTGTTCGACCGCAATGAGGAATTAAGCATTATTCGGGAAGGTCTTGGGGATTTCCCCATTGCCGGCTTCTATGCCAACGGCGAAATTGCCCACAATCGCCTTTACGGGTACACAGGTGTTCTGACGGTTTTTGCCTGATGCGCCTGTTCGTAGCCATTGAGCTGCCTGCCGAGGTGCGGGCAGCACTGGAGCGCATCCAGCAAGGAGTGCCGGGTGCGCGCTGGGTTCCACCTGAAAATCTGCACTTGACGTTGCGCTTCATCGGCGAAGTCGGCGGGGGGGAGTTCCATGACCTGATGCATGCGCTGGCAGAGGTGACAGTGCCGCCGTTCGAAGTGGAAGTTGCTGGGGTCGGGCATTTCGAGAGCCGTAAGGTACCCACCCTATTGTGGGCGGGCGTTCGGCCGTCGCCTGCATTGAAACACTTGCAGGCGAAGGTGGAGCGCGCCGTCCGTTCCGTCGGCCTGCCGCCGGAACCCCGAAAATTTCTGCCGCATATCACCGTGGCACGGCTGCGCGACCCCGACCCGCTCCGCGTCCGGAACTTCCTGCAACGCTACTCTCTCTTCAACGGTGGAACAGTTCCGGTTGCGGGCTTCACCTTGTTCTCCAGCCATCTCAGCAAGGAGCAGGCACATCACCGGCCCGAGGTGGAATACCTGTTCGACGAGCCGGTCTACTGACCGGGCGAAAGCCCTTCCGTCTCCATGATCTCGCGGAATTTCTGATAATCGCTATCGCCGAAACAGACGAACACCACACGTTCGATCACGGGCAGCCGCTCCAACTCGGCCTGCACGGTTGACACGGCAATACGTGAGGCCCGCTCGAACGGGAAACCGTACGCGCCGGTGGAAATGCTGGGAAACGCGATCGAGCGGCACTCGTGTTCCGCCGCGACGCGCAGGCTCTTGCGGTAACAGGATGCCAGCGCCGGATCGTCATTCCGCGAGCCGGACCAGACCGGTCCCACGGTATGAACCACGTAGCGGGCCGGCAGGTTGTAGCCACCGGTGATCTTGGCTTCCCCCGTCTCGCAACCGCCCAGCTTCCTGCACTCCTCCAACAGTTCCGGCCCTGCCGCACGGTGGATCGCACCATCCACGCCGCCGCCTCCCAAGAGGGAGTGGTTAGCGGCATTCACAATCGCGTCGACCTCTAGCTTGGTAATGTCGCCCTGCACGAGTTCGATGGAGGCGGTCATGGCATAACGTTCCTTCGCAGATGTTGGCCAAACCCTAACCGGGGACAATTCATATCTGTTTCCTCTGGACGGCGCCGCGTTTCACGGTGAACCTTGTTCCCGTAACCAACGATCGCCGGCATGCAAGGCATATGCTCCGCTCCCAGACCGCCGGCAACCTCTCTGTCCGTTTCCGGGAAGTGAAACATGTCTGCCCAGACCCTCGCCGACCGCCTTGTCGCCGTCTTCGATCATCTCGGTATCGGCCGCGCCCATATCGCGACCCAGTCCCCGGGAGACATTGCAGGGCTGGTCGCCAGTTACCGGGAGCGGATCGGCCGGGTCACGTTCACCGCGCCGTCGCGGGTCGATCCGACGGCGTTCGCGCATCTGGGCAACGACCTGCTCTATATTGCGCCAGAGGGTGGGATGCTGGCGGGCACTGCCAACCGTGCCCTGCCCCCGCTAGAGGCGGCGGGCGCGGCGAAAGCCTCGCTGATCGGGTATCACGCCGAAAGCTGGAGCGACTTGGCCGCCGACTGCCCCGATTTGGTGGAGCTGCTCTCCACCCACTGCTCCACGGGTCCATTCGTTGATACCGCCAGCGGCGAGGAGCAACAGGGCGAAGTCACTGGTATTCGGTACCGCGTTATCGGCGACGGACCCGTACTGGTGTTGACGCCGCTGGTACTGGCCCCCTCTCAATGGGAGCCGCTGCTCCCGAAACTTGCGGAGCGCTTCCGCGTTGTAACGCTTGCCGGGCCGCAGCTCGGCATGCTGGCACTGCTGGAGGAACGGGCGGCGCTAGCCGACTGGCGGCACATGTGCGCCGGAGCCTTCGACGCGCTGCGGCTGAAGCCTGGTGGGCACGTGTTGGACATCGGCTGCGGCAGCGGCGCCATCGCGATCCAGTTCCGTCAGCACACGGCGGGACGGAACCCGCTGACGGCCATGGATCTCAGCCCCTACTTACTCGGAGAGGCGAGAATCGCGGCGGAGAAGGCGGGGCTCGCCGATGCCATCACCTTCACGGAAGGCAGCGCCGAGACCCTGCCTTTTCCGGACGGCCATTTCGACGCCGCCTATACCGTGACCGTGTTCGAGGAATGCAACGCCGAGACTGCTTTCGTCGAGCTGGCGCGGGTACTGAAACCGGGTGGCCGCGCGGCGGTGATCGTACGCGGAACCGACCTTCACCAGTGGTGGAACATGCCCCTGCCGGCCGATATTCGGGCGAAGATCAGCCTGCCTGCTGCCTCCGTCGCGCCGGGCGGTGTGGCCAGCGCCGCCCTTTACGATATGGCTGTCGCCGCGGGTTTCCGACCGTTGCGCATGCACACCTATACCGTCGCGAGCGAGCGGGCCGAAGGACCGATTATGGAGTACCCGGAGACCTACGCATTATCCCTGCTGACCCCGGCGGAACAGGAAACCTACCGTGCCGCCAAGGCCGAGGCCGCCGCCGCGGGGACGCTGTTCATGACCCGTGGTCATCACTGCTTCGTAGGCGAGTTGGCCTCATAAGCGGCCACGCACTGGGCAAGCGGCAGCCCCTGGATAAAGGCGTTTCGTTATACGAGCGCAATCCGGCGAGTTTTCGTCGCCAAACCACCTCCCGCCGGAAGACCAAAGCCAGGCCGGGAGAGAGATGCAGGCCCTGCATGGAACTTTTCCACTCGACCGAGCGTTGATCGTTGCAAACTGAACGGACATCGCAGGGTACAGAATGCCACGTCGGATCACCCCGCTCGATATCAATACCGCCACCCGCGAGGAATTGCTGAGCTTCGAGGGTATAGGCCCCGCCGTTGCCGAGGCCATTCTCGATTACCGGGAGATGGAAGGCCCCTTCACCGAGGTCGACCAGTTGGAACTGGTGCCGGCATTTCGCGCTTTGCCGGGAGAAATACGGGAGCGCTTCAAGGCTGCCGTTGGCGTTCGCCCGGTGCCCGGAGCCGAGGACACGGCACCGGCCACACGATTGGACCTAAACCGGGCGACCGTTGAAGAGTTGAAGGTGATCAAGGGGCTCAGCGAGGGCCGCGCCGAGCAGATCGTCAAGGGCCGTTCCCTTCAAGGCGGATTCACCACCCTCGATCAGATCGACGACTTGCCGCTTATTAAGGATATGACGCCATCAGAGCGGGACTGGATCAAAAAACATCTGTTCCTGATGTGAGGAGAGTGCCCATGCACACT
>CAYYSC010000426.1:0-3419 GCA_964474065.1 uncultured Rhodospirillales bacterium
ATTGGGGTCGACGAAAGCAACCCCTACCGCATTCTCGGTGTCGAGCCGGGCACGCCGCTCGATAAGATCCGGGCCAGGCACCGCGATCTGGTGCGCGAATTCCACCCGGACCGGCTGATGGCCCAGGGCCTGCCGGAAGAAGCCATCGAGGTGGCGACGGAAAAGCTGGCCCGCATCAACGCGGCCTGGGACAGGGTCCGACGGGAACACGGCGCCTAAGGGAAGAGGCTATACATCCTCGCGCACTCTCCGGATGGCGGCGCGCATGGACGAGAGCATTGCAGGCGGTCCCTGGTTAGCTACGACCGCCGTCAGTTCCTCCCGTTGAAGTAGCATGATTGAGATGCCACCGACCAGAACATCCAGGATTTTGTACGCACCATCTTCGGTGACACGCACGCGCCATCCCACAGGCAGTGTCTTGCCGTCGTCACGGTAGAAACGCGTGTGAACCATGACATCTCGGCGGAACTGCTCCGCCTCTAGAATTTCTGGCTCCCGTCCCGCGACCAGGTTGAGCTTGCGCGCGAATACGCTGGTCAGGTAATCGGGCAACAGGTCATTGTACTCTGCGCGTTGATCGTCCGTCAGGCGGTCCGCATGCCTGCCAAGCAAAAAGTCGCCAAGAATACCGAACGCGAGTGCTTGTGACAGTGTTTGGTGGAAGCTATCCAGTTGCTCCTGATCAATCTCTGATTTACCCAGTGTTGAAGCGGTGGCTTCCACTAACTCGCGGGTGAGTTTGAGGGCTTGGTCCGGGTCGGCTTTTTGAGCGTACAGATTTGATACCGGACTCATGAAAAGCCCTGTCATCAATAGCAGAACCGCCATGCCGCGTGTGAGGCTTTGCCAAATCGGCCGCCGGGGCTCGAGCGGCGGGGAAACGAACATCGTGCAAGGGCTCCATGATTTGTATCCGGCCCGGTATATATGGTGGCGGGGCAGTGCATGCGATGGTTAGAAAGAAGCTTGTCGGCATCGGGCCATTTGCATCGGAGGTCTTGCGTGACCGTCTTGCGAAAGGGTCAGCCGCTGCGTGGACGCCGAAGCGTGATGAGCCAGGGCAAGACGGTAAGCGTCGTGAGCAGCATGAAACCGATGGCAATCGCCAACAGTTCGCCCATGCTTGCCGTTCCGCGATGAGGCGAGAGAGCCAAGCTGCCGAAGGCGGCGACAGTGGTTAGAGCGCTGAAGGTAACAGCCCGCGGGGTACTGGTTGAAAAAAGTCGGCCAGATTCAGAAAGCTTGCCCGACCGCAGAAGCAAATGAATGCTGCTATCGACGCCGGCGCCAATCAGCAGAGGGAGGACGATGACGTTGGCATAATTGAATGGTACGCCAAACAGCACGCCGGCAGCGCAGGTGAGAAATGCTGCGAGCGCCAATGGGATCACCACGAGCCCCGCGCGCACGGGATCGCGCAGCAACGTTCCGATCAGCACTACGACCAGCACTAAAGCCGTCAGCGTCGCCTGCAGCATCGCGGATGCGACAGTCTCCCCGGCTTCAACCACCTGAACCGCGCCCCCGGTTACTTCCGGCTCTACCGCTTTCACCGCTTCGACAAATGCTTCTCTGGCGTCCAAATTGCGCATATCGGCGGCAGGGACGATCTCCACGCGTCTTGTTCCATCGCCAGCGACGAAGCGTTCCCGCATCGCTTCGGGTAGGCTTTCCACCGTTACAAAACCGGCATCAAGCTGCGACGTGAGCAACTCGATCAGTTGGGGGAAGTACCGGAAGACATCCTTCTGGACGTGTTCAGCGAATTCTGGATTCAACTCCGTTTCGGCCCTAAAGCTGTTCAATGCCGCGGCCAGGGCCGCGGCACCGGTACCATCGCGCGCGTCGTGAAGGCGCTTAGCCAACGCTGCTGCCGGGGTGAGTTCCGGCGCTGCCGTTGGCAGATCGAGACCGGGACCCTCAATGGCATAGAGGAACGAGGGCGCGCTAATATCCAAGAGGCCCAGCTTCGCATCCTGGTTTTCTGGGACCAAGTCGCTAACCGTGTTGGCAGCCTTGACAACAGCCAGTTCCTGAAATTGTGCGGCTGCCGCTTTTGCTTCTTCTTCGCTTTGGACCAACAGGCTAGCACGGTAGGGCACAGTCCGTTCTTCCTCATACAGCCACTGGAAGGCTGTTACCGAGCGGCTTTCCGGAGCCCGCAGCGCCATTGGATCGGCCTCGAAACGCACGAACGGCAGGGCGGCCGCGGCGGCAACTCCCAGGACAAGGATGAGAAGCGGCAGAAGGCTGCCGATGCGCCGCGGCCGGCCAGTGATTGGCGGATCGACGGGCGAACGGACGCGTGCCGCGGGCCGGGATCGCACGAGCGCAAGAAGTGCCGGCAGCAAGGTCATGGATACGACGAAGGCAATCAGAACGCCAACGCCACCAATGAGGCCTAGCTGCGCCATGCCCACGAAGTCTGTCGGCATGAAAGAGAAGAAAGCGATCGCCGTAGTCGGCGCACTGAGAGCCAATGCGGGACCAACCACTTTGGCGGTCCCGGTAAGGGCGTGGTGGCGTTTTTTGCCACTCCGCTCTGCTTCGCGGACATGCAGCAGGAAATGGATAGCGAAATCCAGGCCAAGCCCAATCAACAGCACCGCGAAGGCAATGGAAATGAGATTGAGCTCGCCCACGGCAATCGCCGCAAAACCCGTCGTCAGCACAATGGAGACGATCAGGCAGATGATCGTAAAGGCTGAGCCCGCAAACGAGCGCAAGCCAATCAGGAGCAGGACTGCCACCAACGCGAGGGAGAGAGCAAGGGACATGCCGATGCCGACCACCACGCTTTCGAGTTCGTCGGCGCGGAGGGCGGGATTGCCAGTAACCCCAACCGTTGTACCGTCGTGCAGCATCGGACGGAGCAGCGCCAATTCCTCATCAATAGCCTTGAGCGCAGGCTTTGCGGGCTGCAGTTCGCCAAAATCCAACTTCGGAAGCAGCCAGATCAGACGTTGATTGATGCCCTCTTCTTCGGACAGCAGACCTTGCCATGACAGCGCCTGGGGGGTTCCTGAGATCCGGCCGGCGATCACATCCGCAACGGCACCGTACATTCTGTCCAGCGCCTCCTGTCCGAATTCGCCCTTTTCGACAAGGCCGATGCTCGCTTCAAGAGTGCGGAAGAACCGCTCCAGCGCGGGTTCTGCCTGCAACTCGGCCAGAAAGGGCGCCATCTTTGAGAGGTCGGCCAGACGCTGTTCCAGCGCTTCTTCGTCGAGATAGAGCAAGCCGTGACGGCGCAAATAGGGGTCGGCAGCGGGCGCGAACACGCTCTGAACTGCGGCGCTTCGCTGGTCAAGGCGGTCGGCAAGCGAGCGGGCCGCAAAATCCGCTTCGTCCGCATTGGGACTGCGGATGATGATAATGATACTATCTTTCAGCTGCGGAAAGTCCTCTTTGAGGGC
>CAYYSC010000427.1:0-3418 GCA_964474065.1 uncultured Rhodospirillales bacterium
CTGACGTCATCCGTGATCGCGGTCAACGGCCTGATTTACTACACACTTACGACGACCCTGATCGAGCTGGGCCGGGGCGGGGGCGGCAGTGCAGCCCGGCAAATCGGCAATGGCCTGAAAGGATTGGCGAAGAACCCGATCCTGCTCTCCATGGCCGCGGGCCTTACCTGGGGGGCGCTGGAGACGCCGATCCCAGGCCCGGTTGCCACGATGATCGACATGCTGGCGGCGGCGGCGCCGCCGGTAGCACTGGCGGCGCTGGGAATGTCGCTGGCGGGGTTCCGGTTGGCGGGCGATTTGATGGAGGCGGTCTGGGTGACGGCGGTCAAGCTGGCCCTCTACCCGGGAGCGGCGGGGTTGGCCGGATATTACGTCCTCGGGCTGAACGGCGACACCCTGGCGCTGTTGGTCCTGCTGGCCGCCTTGCCCGTGGGGGTGAATCCCTTCCTGCTCGCGAGCCGCTACAACGTGTACGTGGCGCGCTGCGGCAGCATCGTGCTGCTGAGCACCATCCTCAGCATGGCGACCCTGCCGCTCCTGATCGCCATTCTGGCGCTTCGGGGATGATCCTCAAGGCGGCACGATCAAGTTAAAGCAAGTGCTTTTGCTTTTTCTCATTACCGTCGGCGATCAGGAGTTCATTCTGGCCGACTTGGCCGATCAGATCGCGGCGCCGACCGTCTATCGCATGGAGCAGGGCTTTGAGGTCGATACCGGATTGTGGTCGGATTCGTCGACTGGCTGGTTCGGGACGGTCGCTCGCGTCGCCTCGGGTACGGACGGCGTCCCCTCGGCTGAGGGCGACTTCCACGCCGTGATCGACGGCGACGCTACCGCACCTTTCAACACGCTGCTCAACCAGTGCGCCGTACCGTTCGAGGAATACACCGTCTCGATCGACATTTATCTCGATCCGAAGGGCGACGGGGGGTCAGGCTGGGCCGATGGCGAGGGCTTCGACTACAGCGTCTCGACCAACCAAGCCGACGATAGCACATTCTATGCTGACTACATCTTTCACGTCACGCAGGACACTTCCTCGCAGGGGATGTATTTGGGCGCGTCGAACAACACCAACTTTGCCCCGCGCGAGGATCTGGATGCGCTGGCTAAGAACGCCGTGATTACCAATGACGGGTGGTACACGTTCGAGCATCGCTTCTACGAGGATACCGATGGTGAGTTGTCGGTTGACATGAACGTGTTCGACGCGGATGGCAGTTTGGTGTTCACCGAGACCAAGTCCGATACGCGCGACGGGAGCGGGATCGACGACAGCGTCTCAAACATCAATGGCGAGGCGCGCTATGCTTGGTTCACCGAGATTGGCGTGGATGGCGGGATCCCTGCGGACAATCTGCGCGTTGCCTACGAGGCTGATCAATCGGTACCGCTGCCGACCGCGGACGATATTTTCTTCGTCTAGTCTGAGAGCTAGCTTAGCAACATTCAGGAGACGACCGGCCCTCTCCATTCCTCGCAATGCGGCGGGGGCTGGCCCATTTTGAGAAGCTGTCTCTTACCAAAGCTGGGAAGCCCGAAAGGGATTCCCGGCAGCCTATCGAAGACGCCGCCAGCCGCTACAACGTTTACGTGGCGCGCTGCGGCAGCATCGTGCTGCTGAGCACCATCCTCAGCGCGGCGCCTTGCCTCTCCTGACCGCCCTGCTGGCGCTGCGGGGTGTGAGCCCTTAAAGTGCTGCCTCCTGTCCTGTTCGAGACCATTCCGGACCGATGTTTGAGCTTTGGGTTCCCGTTACGATAGCGGCGGCGTTCCTGCAGAACGTGCGCTCGGCCGTCCAAAAGCACCTGAAGGGCCGCCTTTCCACCACCGGCGCGACCTTTGTGCGCTTCGGCTACGGCGTGCCGGTGGCGATTGTCTACGTGCTGGTGCTGAATCTTGCGGTGGGGCTTCCCTGGCCGGAACCGAACACTTGGTTCGTCATTTATGCCGTGCTGGGCGGCCTGACTCAGATCGTGGCGACTTTCCTGCTGATCTATCTTTTCGGATTCCGAAATTTTGCGGTCGGCACCGCCTATTCCAAGACCGAGCCGATTCAGGCGGCGGTGTTCGGCTTCGTCATACTGGGCGATCCGCTGTCCGTCGGCGCGGGGATCGCGATCTTTATCGGCTTTGTGGGCGTCGCGCTCATCTCGGTGGCGCGCGTGACGCTCAGTTGGGCGTCGCTGGTCGACGCGATGGTCTCCCGCACGGCCGTCATCGGCATTCTGAGCGGCACTTTCTTTGGATTGTCGGCGACAGGCTACCGCGCGGCCTCGCTCTCGCTGGGGGGCTCGGAACAGGAGTTCTTGATGCAGGCGGGCTTTACCCTGGTCTGCGTCACGATCTTCCAGACCGTGGTCATGCTCCTCTACATGCATTTTCGGGAGCCGGGCCAGATCGCGGCCGTGGCGCGGGCCTGGAAGCCGGCCAGCCTGGTCGGCTTGGCGGGGGTCCTGGGCTCGGCCTGCTGGTTCACCGCGATGACCATTCAGAGCGTCGCCTATGTCCGCTCGCTCGGTCAGATCGAGCTGATTTTCACCTTTGCCGCCGGCTATTTCTTCTTCAAGGAGCGGCCGACCCGGACCGAGGTGATCGGAGTGATCTTGATCGCCGTCGGGATTATCGTTCTGCTACAAGCGAAATAGGCCGATAGAAGGAGGATCTCCCCGATGAGCGACGACAAGCCCGCCAAGCGCATCGACTATTATTTCTGCCTGAACTCGCCTTGGGTCTACCTGGCCCAGCACCGGCTGGAAGAAATCGCGGCGGAGGCGGGGGCGCGGATCCGCTACTATCCGGTCGATCTGCGGGAGATGATGATCCGCCTGCTCGGGGAGGAGGACGCGCCCGAGCGCTCCGAACTGCACCGCAATTATGGCAAGCGCGAGATGCAGCGCTGGGCGGCGTATTACGGCCTGCCGCTCAGCGAGAAGCCGCAATACTATCCCGTTTCGCAGCGCCGTGCGGCCTGCCTGACGGTCGCCTGCGACCGCCTGGGGATGGACACGGGCAAGCTCGTCTTTGCGCTCCCGCAGGCGGTCTGGGCGCAGGACCGCAACATCAACGACTGGCGCGAGCTGGAGGCCATCGCCAACGAGGCGGGGCTGCCGGGCGACATTCTCGTGCAGGCCGCGCAGGACCCGCTGACCGAGGACGAATTCATGCAGAACACCGAAGATGCGCTGGCGAGGGGCGTCTTCGGCATTCCCAGCTACGTGGTGGACGGCGAATTGTTCTGGGGCCAGGACCGCCTCGACTGGGTCGAGCGCGCCGTCTCGGAGCAGGCCGCGGGGTGACGGTTTTGCGGTAACATATTAGCATTCTGAAATCGGATAAGCATTTCTGAACGTTCCTGAACTTTTCTAGACATTTCCGGGCCCAACCTGAACTTTTTGGGCCAAAAAAATGTTTAGGT
>CAYYSC010000428.1:0-3405 GCA_964474065.1 uncultured Rhodospirillales bacterium
CCACCAGCGTCCAGTGGCTGTAGCCGAGCATGCCGCCGCCAGGTGCGGCCAAGGTCAGACCGCCCACGACGAGGCAGAGCCGTCCAAGCAGCCCGCTGACGCTCGCACCCAATCGGCCCGCTCCGATCAGGTAGCCTTGCAGACCGCCAGATACGAGAAGGATGCCGACCAACGCGGTGACAAGAACCACAATGATTTCCCCGGCGGCCCCAACCAGCAGCAGAGCCGGGTTGAAGACGAAGAAGAACGGGATGAAGTAGATGATCGTCCCGAGCCGCATCGCCTCAAAACCCGTTTCCATGGGCTTCGAGCCGGCCACTGATGCCGCCGCAAAAGCGCCCAGCGCCACGGGCGGAGTAATAAAGCTCAGCATGCCCCAATAGAGCATGAACATGTGCACTGAGAGCGGATCCAGCCCGGCCCGGATCAAGGCGGGGGCCAGGATAATGGCGAGGAAGATATAGGCGGCGGTGACCGTCATCCCGATGCCCAGGATGAAACTGGTCAGCGCTCCCATCAGCAGCAGGACGATGACGCTGTTGCCGGCCAGGTAGACGAGGTCGTTGGTGACGGAGCCGGCCATGCCGGTTCCGACGACGGCACCGACGATCAAACCGATGGCGGTCAGGATGCCCGCCAATTCCGCCAGCAGAAAGATCGTGGCTTTGAGGAATTTATAGAACTTCGCCCAATCCATCCGATGGGTCTTGTTGAACTGGTTCAGGACCAGCAGCAGCGCGGTCGCATAGAAGGGCGCGCGCGCCTCCTGCTTCATGAACACCAGCATTAGAACAAGCACGGCAAAGACGAAGACGTAGTACCAGCCTTCCTTGATGACATTGCCGATCTTCGGCATTTCCTCCTTTGGGAGCCCGCGCAGGCTATTGCGCGCCGCATAGGCGTCGATCTGCATGAACAGGCCGAAGTAGTAAAGGACGGACGGAACCACCGCCGCCAAGGCCACGTCGACATAGGCGATGTTCAGGAAGTCGGCCATGATGAAGGCGGTGGCGCCCATGATCGGCGGCATCATCACGCCGCCCGTGGAGGCGCAGGCCTCAATCCCGCCGGCATATTTGGCCGAGAAGCCGATCCGGCGCATGGCAGGAATGGTCAGGGTGCCGGTGGTCAGCACGTTGGTGACCGGACCGCCGGACATCGATCCGAACAGGCCGGACGAGAATATAGCCACCTTGGCCGGTCCTCCGCGCACGTGACCGAGCAGCGCGAACGCGAAGTTGATGAAGAAGCTTCCAGCGCCAGTGTACTGCAGCGCGACGCCGAAGGCGAGGAAGCCGAATACCAGCAAACCGAAGGCGCGCATCGGAATGCCGAGCAGGCTTTCGATTGAATACACGTGGAAGGCTGCCGTATCGAGGAAGGCCATCGGCGCGCCCTGGATCACCTGCGGCACCTGATCCGCGACCAGCGGGTAAAACGACAATACCAAGACCACAAAGAAAACGGGCCAGCCGCCGGTGCGGCGTCCGGCCTCCAGGACGAGCATCCACACGACCACGGCCATCCACTGCGCCCATTCCGGCGCAAGGTATTCCCAGGCCTCTTCCTGAATGTCGAGAGAGTTCGCGAGAAGATAACCGGTTACGCCGAGCGTCAGGAGCGCCAGGACGATGTCGTAAAAGGGCAGGCGGTCACGTGGCTGCTTCGCGTAGGCGGGGAAAACCAGGAAGACTGTTGCCAGCATGAGGCCGACGAGCGCGTAAAGATATTCGTTGACCAGCAGCGTGTAGCCGATCTTTTGGTCGATGCCGACGAGCGCGGCTAACTCATTGAGCCGGAAATCCAGCTTGAAGATCTGATAGATCGAAAGAAGGATCGCCCCGGTGCCGAGCACCATGACGACGATTTCCCAGACCCCGGTGGGGGTACGGGTACGTGCCAGATCGACATCCGGAATATCCTCGTCCGTGACTTCGTATTTCTGACTCACCTTGGCGTCCTCAAGCGGTCCAGCACCTGCCGGCTGGAGCAATCACCGAGTTCTTGGTTGGTGGAATACTGCCACGAAAAAGGGGAGCTGCACCCGTCTCCGGGTACAGCCACACCCGTTACGGCGCTCACCACTCGTAGAAAATGACTTGCAGGCCGGCGTCTTCTAGCGCTTTGGCCCGGGCCTCCATCCAGCCCTTTTCAAATGCCTCGTCGTCATCCGGCGCATCGGCGGTATAGCCTTCCCAGGCTTCCCTCAGCACATTTTGCCGATGCAGAGCTTGTTCCTGGACCTCGTCCTGTCCCTCCGGCCAAGCGCCGACTTCCTTGAAGTACTCGATCGCTCCTTCGTGATAGGGAACCAGCTTGTGGAATTGCTGGTTATCCAATGCCCAACCAGCTGCGCCCGGGGCAGAGTCCTTGAATGTGTCGAAATGCTCTTGGATCGCCTTCACGACGCTGTAGGAGGTCTTCGGGTCCATGTTGTCGAGCGACGCCAGGATGGGATAGGGCGTGTTCGGCATCCATTGGCCACCATCCTTGATTCCGGTTCCGACGGTCGCAAAGACCGGAATGTACCAGGGAACAACGGAATTGATGCCCTCCCAGCATTCCTCGGTGTTCGGGATCACGGGGTAGTACAGCCCGCGCGGGCTAGCTTCTATCTTCTTATTTAGAGCAGAGAAAGTGGCATTATTGAACGCATCAACTTCGTTATTGATGAAGCCGTCCACGGTCGGTCCATGGCCGCCAAATTCCACTTTTTCCACATCGTCCCAGGTGTAGCCTCCGCAGGCCAGCATGGACTCGACCGCCTTGTTCAGGGCCGGCGCGCCGCGGACCCAGGCAACCCGCTTGCCTTTTATGTCCTCAATGGTTTCGATGCTCTTGTCGCCGGGCGTCACAAGGCCAACGGCTGCTCCCTTGCCGATGGCCAGGATGTGCAGGCGCAGCGGCTGCGGCCCCCAGCCTTTCGAGCCGAACGTGAACACGCCCTCCTGCGCGTACACCGAATCCGAACCGGTCGCCGTGAAGTCCGCCCGGCCGGCTTTCACGGGGCCGAGCCGCGATACATCGTTCTTGCCCGGCAGGACGCGGACGTTTGTTCCATAGTTATTCTTCAGGATCGAACCAAGGCCGACCATCTGGCTATAGCCGGACGAGCCGACATCGTAGGCCGTCATCACCAAAGTGCCGGGCAGTTCCACCTCGGCTGCATGAAGGCTACTCGCCCATGCTAGCGCCGCGGCACCGGCAATGGCTCCCAATTTCCGGATCATCGAAGGATCTCCTCCCAGGGTTATCGATCGCGTCACGTTCGGGCCGGAGGCCCCGCAACGCTCGGTGGATCGTAGAGGCGACAAGCCGCAGGGCGCAAGGCCGCGCGTGATTTCGAGCCGGTTTTCTGGCAACTGTTTGCAGGAAGGCCCCTGGGGAGAAGCAGGACATGACATC
>CAYYSC010000429.1:0-3401 GCA_964474065.1 uncultured Rhodospirillales bacterium
GATCAGTTCACCCGGAACCTGTTCCGCGGCACGGCGGATGCCTGGAAGGGCGACCCGCGCGCCTTCCAGATCGTGAACCGGGCCATCGACGCCGGGCTCGACCGGGGGCTGCACCCGGTGGAGCGCATCTGGCTCTACCACCCCTTCCACCATGCCGAGGACGTAGCCGCCCAGGATCAAGGTCTCGCCCTCCTGAACGCGCTGCGCGACGCGGCCGAGCCCGCCTGGAAGCCCTATGTCGAGCGCTCCATCGAGGGCTGGACCCGTCACCGCAACATTGTCGCGCGTTTCGGCCGCTTCCCGCACCGCAATACCACCCTTGGACGGCCAAGCACGCCGGAAGAGTTGGAATTCATGGCAAAGGACGGGGAACGCTTCGGCCAGTGAGACGGCTGCGGCCTGACTTGGTGCCGGAATGCGGATACACTTGAAAGCGCCGTCTGCGCCGCCATCTTGGAGCACCCGACCATGCCCTACCTGACTCCCGAAACCGTCGAAGACTACCGCCGAGACGGCGTTACCGTCCTGCGCGGTCTGTTCCGTGACTGGATGAAGACACTGCGCCAGGGCGTTGACTTCAATATCGAAAATCCGGGCCCGGATGGCCGCTTCTACATGGGCGAGAACGGCGGCGGCCGGTTCATGACCGACTACTGCAACTGGCAGCGAATTCCCGAGTACCGCGACTTCATCTTTAACTCACCGGCGGCGGCGGTCGCGGCGGAATTGATGGGCAGCCAACGGGTGCAACTGTTCCACGAACACGTCTTGGTCAAGGAAGCGTCCGCGGATGTGCCGACGCCCTGGCATCACGATCTGCCCTATTACAGCATCACGGCGCCGCAGTCGGTCAGCCTCTGGTTGCCCCTGGACCCGGTGCCGAGGGAACGCACCCTGGAATTCGTCCGGGGCTCCCACCGGATGGGCAAGGAGTTCCAGCCGCAACGCTTCAACGGCAATCCGATCAATGACGGCGACGGCCTCGAAACGATTCCGGACATCGAGGGCAACCGCGCAGGCTTCGATATTGTCGCCTGGGCGCTGGAGCCGGGCGACGCGGTCGCTTTCGATTTCCGCACCCTGCACGGCGCGCCCGCCAATACCAGCAAAACGGCGCAACGCCGCGCTTTCTCACTCCGGCTGGTCGGGGAAGGCGCGCGATTCCGGCGGAAGGAGGGGATGGTCACCTCCCCGCCCTTCCCGACCGTGACGCTCGCCGATGGCGATCCGCTGGCAGGGGAAGAGTTTCCGGTGCTTTTGGCCCGATAACGGCGGATTCCGCCTACCGAATTGAAAACCGGCGATTGACAGCATCCGAGTCTGCCCGCAAAGTTTTTGCACTGCCAAGAGGAGTTCCCGCAAGGAGCTGATACCAGCGGCAGCAATTAATGATTTGTCATGGCCCAATCTCACCACCCGATCGATCTGATCGTGTCGGTTAAGTCGATCAATCGGTTCCACGCGTCGCAAGTGGCGGCGATCGGCGATGCCTTCGGGCCTCCCTCGTTGAACCGGAGCACCCAATCGCGCAGAGTCTGGCGATTCATGCCGCCGATCCGGGCGGTACCATGGGCGAAAATCCTTCACCTATGGTGAACCACGATTTGCCCACCCATGGGAATCCCTGGCGAGTCAAAAATCAATGGCGGCGCCTCAGTCCAGTTTCCGGAACACGGTCCGCTGTTCAATCTGGGCAACGTCATCCGGCCGTGGGAAAGGTTGCGGCGCCGGCTCGCCCGGCTGGCGGTCCCGGCCGATGGCGCGGAAAAACGGGGCAAGGCCGCCGGGCAGCAGCGTCCAGAAAAAGCGCATGGGCTCGGCACCGGTGTTGCGGAACAGATGGCGGCTGTCCTTCGCCAGGTAGAGGACGGTGCCGGGCTGCATGCGATGGGTTTCGCCATCGACCAACGCTTCACCCTCGCCGGCGAACACCATGATCAATTCCTCGTTCTCTCCGTGAGCGTGTTCCCGCACATGGCAGCCGGGCGCCACCTCCTGCACGCCGCAGTCGAAGTCGGCCATGCCGTCACGGCCGCCTTCGACTTTCACCTCGACATGGCCGTTGGCCGGAACGGGCTGCCAGAAGCTGGCGCCCTCGTCCGGCTGGACCACCCGCGATTTCGGCATCCCTGTTCCTCCGTCCGCGTAGCGTTGCGGTGGACAGGTTAGAAACCGAGAACCTGATTGGCCATCGCAATGTGCGGGCGGCGCATGGCCAGCATGCGGCGCGCTTCGTCGCCCTTCTCCAGTTCCAGCAGCGCCCGGACCATCGCATATTCGAGCAGGTCACGCTGCGCCCGGCTGCCGCCCAGCCGAGCGTCATCGGCGAGCACCGTCGTCAAACGTTCCACCGCCGAGACCCAGTCGTGCTCTGCCAATGCCCAAAAGCCCTCTGAAGCGGCGGAAACCAAATCCGCAGCCGGGCCGTTGGCGTCGTTAATGATGGTCGACAGCGCTTCGTCGTTCCCCGCTTTCGCATGAGCCAGCGCGGCGTGGAGATCCGCGAACGCCAAACCCGGCTCCGGGAATTGGCGCAGGGCATAGTCACTGATCCCGCGCCACCGTTCGTGCGGCACGGACAGGCCGGCCAGTTCCATGCGGCAGAGAATGGAAGCTATGTCGGCCAGCACGGTCAGGGCGGGACCCTTGGCCTCGTTCGGATCCATATCGGCGTCGATCAGCTGCCACAACGTCTCCGTATCCCGCCGGGCCAGGGCGCAAAGCGCGAGGTGCCAGGCAAAATGCGAATGCAGCAGCCCATCCTTGCTGTAATTGCGGCGCCACTGCTTCAGAAAGGCGTAACCGGCATCGGTCTGCCCTGTCTCATAGTACAGGTGCGCTTGGGCGTGGGCAGCGTGGGCGTTCCGCGGGTGCTGGCTCATTGCACGCCTAAGATTGGCCTCGGCGGGGCGCGATTGACCCGCTTCCATCTGCGCGAACGAAAGCTGAGAGAGAAACCACCAGTCGTCGCCATAATGCGGCGCCAGCGTTTCGGCAAAGGCGAGGTTCTCCGCCTCCCGTCCCGGCATCCCGCTGAAGCCGATCAGGCCGAACACACCCAGGCAGGTATCGGTCACCATCGCATCCCGGGGATGCTCGGCCAGGTGCGCCCGCGCGGCAGGGAACGCCTTGCTCTCGCCTTCGATAACATGGCTGAGCGTCGTGATATGCCCGCGTTCCCAGGAGGTGAGGCGATTGGTTTCCGTGCGTGCGCAGGCCAACGCCTGCCGGGCACCGGCACGGTCGCCGCGGGTGTGGCGGTGGCGGGCGATACCCACCTGCGCCAGGGCGAATTCTTCGTCGGCAGCCAGAGCGTCGGCAAAGGACTCCTCGGCGCCAGCGCCGGCCGCCAAGAAAAGGTCAACCCCCTTCACATAAGCATCCCGCGCAGCAGCAGATTC
>CAYYSC010000430.1:0-3380 GCA_964474065.1 uncultured Rhodospirillales bacterium
ACCTCAACCGACGGGATGACTGCGGACTACTTCCCGTTCGAACATTCGTTCCTCGGCCGCGTCGCCACCCGCATCATTAACGAGGTGCGCGGCATCAACCGCGTGACCTACGACATCACGTCGAAGCCCCCCGGCACGATCGAGTGGGAGTAGGCTAAGAGCGGGGCTACTCCGCCTCCTCGCCGCTCCCCGTTTTTCCACCATCTGGAACCTTCCAACCTCACATTCTCTTCGCCCGTGGTTTGAATTTTAGCCTAGGCTGAATATCTACTCATTAGCCTAGCTTCATAGGCTTTACTTCACGATGAAGCGTAGGATGATGTTCGAGGCGAAACGGTGATGTGGAGGCGGTATTGAGAAGAGGTGTTCTTCGTGGCGTGGTGGCGGCCTCCATGCTGATTTGCGCCTGGGTGGCGGCCCGTCCGGCGGCAGCGGAAGCGCCGCTCAACGTCGTCGCAACGACCGGGATGATCGCCGATGCCGCCCGCCAGGTCGGAGGGGAGATGGTGAACGTCCGTGCATTGATGGGACCCGGGGTCGATCCCCACTCCTACCGCCAAACCCGCACGGACATTGTGGCTCTGGCGCGGGCCGATCTGGTTCTTTGGCACGGCCTCTATTTGGAGGCGCAACTGGAGGGGTTCTTGCTTCAGTTGGCCGAGCAGCGGCCTGTCGTGGCGGTGGCAGAGAGGCTGCCGACAGACCTCCTTATTGGGCACGACGACTATCCGGACAAGTACGACCCGCATGTATGGATGGATCCGGAGCGGTGGACCTTGGTGGTGGCGGTCGTGCGGGACGCGCTCATGAGGGCTAGGCCGGAAGCGGCAGAAATGTTCCGCGCGAACGCCGAGAAGCACTTGGCAGAAATCCAAGATCTCGCGTCCTACGCCAAGCGCGTGCTGGCGACGGTGCCGGATGAGCAGCGAGTACTGGTCTCTGCCCATGACGCCTTCAACTATTTCGGCCTCGCCTACGACTTCGATGTCATCGGTATTCAGGGCATTTCCACCGAAAGCGAGGCAGGGCTGAGGCGCATCGCCGATCTAGTCGACTTGCTGGCCGAGCGTGAAGTTCGTGCCGTGTTCGTCGAATCTTCCGTATCCGACCGAAACGTGCGGGCGCTGGTCGAAGGCGCGGCCGCAAAAGGCCACGAGGTGGTCATCGGCGGAGAACTGTACTCGGATGCAATGGGCGAGCCGGGTACCTATGAGGGCACGTATTTGGGAATGATCGATCACAATGTGACCGCCATCGCCCGGGGGCTCGGGGGCGATGCGCCGGCCCGCGGTATGGCCGGAAGCCTTACCAGGGAAAGCTGAAAGGCAGGCAACAGATGAACGCAGCAACCTTAAAACTCGTTGCGGACGAGGGCCGCAGGGTCTGGCGGGAAGCAGAGGCGGGAGCCGCCCTCGCCGTGCACGAGTTAAGCGTTTCCTATGGTGAGAAACCTGCCGTCTTTTCCGTTGACGCCGTCTTCCCCGCCGACAGCCTGACCGCCATTGTCGGGCCGAACGGCGCGGGCAAGTCCACCTTCCTTAAGGCAGTGCTCGGCATCGTGCCGCGGCTTTCCGGAAGCGTCTCGGTCTTCGGGCAATCCTTCCGGAAGGCGCGCCACCGCGTCGCCTATGTGCCCCAACGCGCTTCGATTGATTGGGATTTCCCGACCCGCGTGATCGACGTGGTGATGATGGGGCTCTACCGGGAGCTGGGCCTTCTGCGCCTGGTGCGCTCGCACCATCGTGAGAGGGCGCTGGCTTGCCTGCAGCGCGTGGGCATGGCGGATTTCGGACACCGGCAAATCGGGCAGCTTTCGGGCGGTCAACAGCAGCGCGTGTTCCTGGCGCGGGCGCTGGCCCAGAACGCGGACCTGTACTTGCTGGACGAACCCTTCGCCGGTGTGGACGCCGCGACGGAGCGCGCGATCATCGATGTGCTGAAAGAGTTGAAGGGGGAGGGCCGGACGGTGGTTTGCGTCCATCACGACCTCGCGACCGTCAGTGATTATTTCGACCGAGTTCTGTTGATCAACGTGAGCAAGATCACGGAAGGCCCCATCGGCGAGGCGTTTACGGCAGAAAATCTGCAGGCTACCTATGGCGGCCGGCTCGCGGCAACGCATATCGACCAGCTGAGCTTGGCCAGGGGCTGAGGCCGGTATGTCGGAGACGCTGTCCGGCGCAGTGGTTGAGGCCCTGTTGCTCCAGGCTGGCTATAACGCCGCGCTGGTCGCAATCGGGGCCGGGTTGTTGGGGATCGCCGCCGGGGCAGGGGGGAGCTTCCTGTTTTTACGTAAGCGCGCGCTGGTAAGCGACGCTGTTGCGCACGCGACGCTGCCCGGCGTCGGGCTTGCGTTCATGGTCATGGTGGCTCTTGGCAGTGACGGCCGCAGCCTGCCAGGCCTGCTGCTCGGCTCTGCGCTGAGCGCCACCGCCGGGCTCTACCTGGTGGACTGGATCTCCCGGCGCACGCGGCTGGCGGAGGACGCCGCGATCGGCGCCGTATTATCCGTGTTTTTCGGCTTCGGCGTGGTCCTGCTGACAATTATCCAGACCTTGGGGAGGGGGAGACAGGCCGGACTTGAGGATTTTCTCCTTGGGTCGACTGCCGGCATGTTGTTCCAGGATGCGGTGATCATCGCAGTCGGCGGCGCGCTCGCCGTCACTGTCGTCCTCGCCATGCGCCGGCCTATGATGCTGGTCGCTTTCGATGCCGAATACGCAGCCGCCTCGGGCATTCATGTGCGCACCGTTGATTTGATCATGATGGCCCTGGTAATGGCCGTCACCGTGATCGGGCTAAAGGTGGTCGGACTGATCCTGATCGTGGCGATGCTGATCATCCCCGCCGTCACGGCACGCTTCTGGACCGACCGCACCGAGCGGCTCGTCATCATCGCGGGTATCGTTGGCGGGCTTGCCGGCTATGTTGGCGCAGCGATCTCCGCCGCCGCCCCAGCGCTGCCGACCGGGCCCGTTATCGTGTTGGTGGCGTTCGCTATATTCGGCGCCTCGCTGCTGTTCGCGCCGAACCGGGGTGTACTGGCGGCGGCGCTGCGGCATCGCCGCTTTCGCCTGCGTGTGCACGAGAGGCAGGGGCTGCTGGCGCTCGCACGGGGTGAGCCGATCCTGGACGGCCTAACATTGCGGGTACTTCGCAGCCAGGGTCTCATCCGCCCGGATGGCGTCGCTACCGAGGATGGGCGCGCGCAGGCGGCGAAGGCCCAACTGGACGAGCGGCGTTGGCAAGAGGCGCGACAGATCTACCGCAACGAGGCGATCGCCGGCCGCTATGACGGCCTGACCGCGATTGAGCAGGTTCTCACGCCCGATGAAATCACGGAGATCGACCGCCGTATTGGTGGCCCGGCGCGCGTGGAG
>CAYYSC010000431.1:0-240 GCA_964474065.1 uncultured Rhodospirillales bacterium
GCCGGGTAGGCGCCGCCCAGAGACGCCTCCACCGCCTGCTCGACGATGCGGGGGCCACTGGGGTTTGGATCTGCGCAAATCGAGCGTAAGAGCCGCGCCGAATAGGGCCCCTCGCCGTTGCAAGACACCTTGAATGAAATGGTCTCGCCCGGCCGGACCGAAAGCGGGTCGCAGTAACCGACGAGCGGAATGCGCGGGAATTGCTTGGACATGGCGGCAAAAGCTTTCGGTGGACGGAGG
>CAYYSC010000431.1:250-3376 GCA_964474065.1 uncultured Rhodospirillales bacterium
AAATTCTCTTCATCAGAGCGCTTTGCGTCTAGTCCCGCGAAGGCACCGGCGTTACGCTGCATGCCATCATGACGGAAACAAGCAATCCCACCGGAGACGTGCGCCTATGAAATTCGGCATTTTCTATGAGCTCCAGATTCCGCGCCCCTGGGAGCGGCACTCTGAGTTCATGCTCCATCAGAATGCGTTGGACCAGATCGAGCTCGCCGACCGGCTCGGCTACGACTATGCCTGGGAAGTCGAGCACCATTTCCTGGAGGAATACTCACACTCGCCCGCGCCGGAGGTGTTTCTGGGTGCAGCCAGCCAGCGGACCAAGAATATCCGCCTCGGCCACGGTATCATCCAGTTGACGACGAACCACCCTGCCCGCGTGGTCGAGCGGGTCGCTACCCTGGATCTGCTGTCGAAGGGCCGGGTAGAACTTGGCATGGGCGAGAGCGCCAGTTCTACCGAACTGGACCCGTTCGGCGTGAACTTCGACGACAAGCGCGAGATCTGGGAGGAAATGGTTCAGGCCGTCATCCCGATGTTTGGGGACGAGCCCGTTTCCTTCGACGGCAAGTGGTTCTCCATGCCGAGCCGTCTGGTGGTGCCGAAGGCACTGCAGCGCCCGCATCCGCCACTCTGGGTGGCTTGCTCCCAGCTGGAGACGATCGAAATGGCCGGCCGCCGCGGCATGGGTGCGCTCGGCTTCCAGTTCGTCTCGGCCGACGCGGCGCACGCCTGGGTCGCTGCCTACTACAACAGCATCACCAAGCGCCTCGACAAGCTCGCCGACTACCAGATCAACCCGAACATGGCGCTTGTCAGTTACTTCATGTGCGCCAAGACCGACGAGGAAGCGCGCAAGCGGGCGGAAGGGTTGACGTTCTTCCAGTTCGCGCTGCGCTTCTACGGCGCCAGCGCCACGCGCGAGCGCCCGCCAGCAGGTTCCGTGAACCTCTGGGACGAATTCATGAAGTGGAAAAGCGCCAACGAGGACACGGTCGAGAAAGCGCTGCAGGGCGGCCTTGTCGGGTCGCCGGAGACCATCCGCCGGAAGCTGCGCCGGTTCCAGACGAGCCATATCGACCAGGTTATCCTGCTGAACCAAGCAGGAAAGAACCAGCACGACCACATCTGTGAAAGCCTGGAGCTGTTCGCGAAAGAGGTCATGCCGGAATTCCACGCCGAGGAGCCGGCGCACCAGGAATGGAAGCGGCAAGTGATGGCAGGTGAGATCCAACTGGAGGAACGCGATACCAGCGCTCACCGCGACCGCTTCGGCCATTTGGCCAAGGTGGGGCCGAACACCGTCGCGGCCCAATAGCCCGATGCGGCCGGTGGATAGCTACTGGCAGTCCGCCGGCCGCAAAACCCGGTTGAATTGAACGGTCAGCGGGCGGACCTCGGACCATTCGCGGTTCGCAATCGCGAACTGCGTCGCTGTCGCCGGTGCATAGTCGACCGCAGGGTTTTGCTCGCCTTCAGGCACAGTTCGGGCGGCAAAACCATAGGCAAGCGCACCGATTGTTGGATTGTGGCCGACGACCAGCACGTGCTCTGCGTTATCGTCCGCGTTTTCCCCGATCAGCAGGAGCACCCCTTCGGGGTCTGCGTTGTAAAGATCGGGCAGCACCGTTGGCTGCCCGGAAACGCCGCAACCCGCCAGCAGCATCTCTGCCGTTTCGCGGGCGCGCCGGGCGTCGGAGCAAAGAAGCTGGTCCGGTGTTTCGCGGTCACGGGCCAAGCACTCCCCTATTTTGCGAGCGTCGGCAGCGCCCGCTTCGGTGAGCGGCCGGTCCCGGTCCTGCTGGCCGGAGGCCGCCGCTGCCGCCTCTGCATGGCGCATCAATGTCAGTCGCCGCATCGCTGGTAATCCTTCTTATGCTGGTCTGCCCTGGCCAACGCCCTCATAAAACGGTAGCAATAATCTTTATATTCAGGGCTCTCAAAAAACCTGTATCAGGGTGTTAGCGGAGCGTCCGCCATGAAAGTTATCTCGACCGAACAACCACAAGCACCCGCATGGACCTTGAGCGAACAGGGCTCGCCGAGCCGGTTCATTAACCGGGAACTCTCCTGGCTTGCGTTTAACGGACGCGTGCTGGAGGAGTCGGCCAACACCCGGCATCCGCTTCTGGAGCGCCTGCGGTTTCTCTCGATCTCCGCCAGTAACGCGGATGAGTTCACCATGGTCCGCATTGCGGGCCTGAAAGGCCAGGTCGACGCCGGCGTCGTTACGCGCAGCAGCGACGGGCTCACCCCAAGCGAGCAGCTCTCTGCGATCGCCGGGAAGATGCACCAGCTTGCAGAACAGCAGCAAGCGCTGTGGCGGTCGCTGCGGGCGGAGCTGGCCGACGTTGACATCCGTGTCGATGCCCCGCGCGATCTTGCCACGCATGACCGGGAATGGCTCCGGAGCTATTTCCTTGGACACATGTTTCCGGTCATGACGCCGCTCGCGATCGATCCATCGCATCCGTTCCCGTTTATTCCCAATTTCGGCTATGGCCTGATTCTCGATTTGGTGCGTCCCTCCGATAACCGCCAGATCAACGCGCTGGTTCCGCTTCCGCAGCAGTTGGACCGCTTCGTTCCGCTGCCCGGCAGCGACGATCGTTATGTCGCGGTGGAGGATATTGTGCTCCTGTCGCTCGACGCGCTGTTCCCGGGCTTCAGGCTGAATGCGAAGGGCACCTTCCGGGTCATCCGGGACAGCGAGATGGAAATCGATGAGGAAGCCGAGGATCTCGTCCGGCATTTTGAGACGGCGTTGAAACAGCGCCGCCGCGGCCACGTCGTCCAACTCAATGTCGATTCCGAAATGCCGGAACATTTGAGGCTTTATCTCGCCGAACAGCTGAAGGTGGGACCGGACGACGTATTTGTGCTCGACGGGCTGGTTGGCTTGGCGGACATCAAGTCGCTGATCGACAGCAAACACAAGGATCTCCTGTTCACGCCCTTCGAGCCCCGATTCCCGGAACGAATCCGTGAATACGGTGGCGACTGCTTCGCCGCCATCAACGCGAAAGATATCCTGGTCCACCACCCCTACGAGTCCTTCGACGTGGTCGTTCAGTTCCTGCGGCAGGCAGCGGCAGACCCACAGGTCGTGGCGATCAAGCAGACGCTATACCG
>CAYYSC010000432.1:0-3368 GCA_964474065.1 uncultured Rhodospirillales bacterium
GCCCCCTGTCGTTGCCGCGGTCCGAGCGCTGGCCGGGCTGGCCGCCGATGTCCATGCCCGAGCCGCTGGGGCTCTGCATCGATGCGGAACCGCGGTAGGCGGTGACGGTGTAGCGGTCGCCGCTCTCCATCTGCAGCACCACGCTCATGCCGTCGGTGCTGGCGCCCCGGGTGGATGGGCTGGATAGCGTTGACGACTACCGCGAGCCGAAACTCCGGCATCTGTTGCCCGACCCATCCGTTTTTCTCGGCATGGAAGATGCCGCCGGGCGCGTCGCCGAAGCCATCCTGCGCGAAGAGAGGATCGCTCTGTTCGGTGACTACGATGTGGATGGCGCCACTTCCTCGGCGCTGCTGTTCCGGGTGCTTCATAGTGTGGGGGCAGAGCCCATGCTGCACATTCCAAACCGGATGACTGAGGGCTACGGGCCCAATGTGCCGGCTTTGGAGAAGCTCGCGGCGGCGGGAGCCAAGCTCGTGGTGTTTCTGGATTGCGGCACCACTGCATTCGAGGAACTCGCGGCGGCAGAACGACTCGGGCTGTCTTGCATCGTGCTGGACCATCATACGGCGGAACCACGGCTTCCCTCGGCGCTGGCGGTGGTCAATCCAAACCGGCTGGATCAGGCGGCGGGTTATGGTCAGCTTGCCGCCGTAGGGGTGACGTTCCTGTTTGCCGTGGCGTTGAATCGGGCTTTGCGGCCTACGGCCCGCGCACCGCAAATGGACCTGCTGGACCTTCTGGACCTGGTGGCGCTCGGTACGGTCTGCGACGTGGTTCCGCTGACCGGACTGAACAGGGCCTTTGTGCAGCAGGGGCTGAAGGTGATGGAGCGCCGCGGCAATAGCGGCATCGCCGCCCTCAGCGACGTGGCAGGTGTCAAGGAACGGCTTTCCTCCTACCATCTGGGCTTCTTGCTGGGACCCCGTATCAACGCAGGCGGCCGCCTGGGCTGCTCCGATCTGGGCGTGCGGCTCCTGACCAGCGCCGATCCGGCGGAGTGCTGGCACATCGCGGACCAGCTCAACCGCCTCAACGGCGAGCGGCAGGCGGTGGAGCAAGGCGTTTTGGAGGATGCGCTGGCGCAAGCCGAAAGCCAGCAGAGCCCGATCGTCATCGCGGACGGCGAGGGCTGGCATGCCGGTGTCATCGGCATCGTGGCAAGCCGTCTCGTCGAGCGCACCGGTCGGCCCGCCTGCGTGATTGGCTGGGAGGATAACGGCACCGGCAAGGCTTCCGGCCGTTCCATCAGCGGCGTCGCCCTGGGGCCGGCGGTGATCGCGGCGCGGCAAGCCGGCCTGCTGCTGGCAGGCGGCGGACACGCCATGGCGGCGGGATTCTCCTTGGAGCGCGCTGCGCTGGCGGATCTCCACGACTTCTTGAACGAGCGGCTCGCGGCGGACATTGACAAGGCAAAGGCGGAAGCCTCACTGACCTTGGAAGGCGCGCTCAGCACAGACGGCGCCAATGCCGAACTGGCAGATATCGTGGAAAGCCTGGGTCCCTATGGCCCCGGCAACGCGGAACCGCGCTTCTGTCTGCAACATGCGCAGATCGCCTTTGCCGATACGGTAGGGGAAAGCCATGTCCGTTGCCGGTTAGGCGGTCTTGGACAAGGCGGGTTGAAGGCCATTGCCTTCCGCGCCAGGGACACGGCACTCGGACAGGCGCTCTTGAATGCGCAGGGGCGGGCGCTCCATTTGGCCGGCCGTTTGCGCCGCGACCGCTGGACGGGTGGCGATGCGGTGGAACTGCACGTCGAAGACGCCGCTTGGCCCGCCTAATCTCTTGCGCCAGACTGCGAAACCATGAACACACAGGACAAGCACTGCCTCGTCATCGGCGTCGGCCCGGGAACCGGGCTCGCGACCGTCAAGCATTTCGCCGCGAATGGCTATCGCGTCTCCATGATCGCCCGGCATGCGGGCCGGCTGGAAACATGGCAGGGGGAGATCGAAGGCACCAAAGGCTATGCTGCCGACATCGGGGAAACGGAAGCGTATATCGCGGTGCTGCAGCGGATCGCGGAAGAGCAGGGCGTGCCGGACGTGGTCATCTACAACGCCACGCTCGCCACCCGCGGCACCTATGAGCAAATCCCGCTTGCCGATTTCGAGCGCAACTTCCGGGTAAATGCCGGCGGTCTGCTGGCAACGGCTCAGACGCTGTGCCCAGGCATGGCGGAGCGGGGCGAGGGCGCCCTGATCTGCACCGGCAACACCGGCGCGCTCCGCGGCAAGCCGAACTATATCGGCTGGGCTCCGACCAAGGGGGCGCAGCGCATGGTGGCGGAGGCACTGGCTCGCGATCTTGGCCCGAAAGGCGTGCATGTTGGTTATGTGATTATCGACGCGGTCATTGACATGCCGTTTGCGCGCCGCCGCTGGCCGGACCAACCGGACGACTTTTTTGCCGATCCTGCCGACTTGGCAGCAGAAATCTATCATCTGGCGCATCAGCCGCGCTCCGCCCGGACTTTTGTGTTAGAACTGCGACCCTTCGGCGAGACTTGGTGAGGTCGCAAGGTCCGGGGGAACGTTTCGGATGAGTGTCGGACTGGTCGCGCTCCTGGACGATGTCGCAGCACTGGCCAAGGCGGCGGCCGCTTCCATCGATGACGTCATGGCCCAGGCTACCAAAGCCGGCTCCAAGTCCGCGGGCGTCGTCATCGACGATGCGGCGGTGACGCCCCGCTATGTCGTTGGCCTTTCGCCATCGCGGGAACTGCCAATGATCTGGCGGATCACGGTGGGTTCTCTGCGGAACAAGTTGCTGTTCCTGTTGCCGGCGGCGCTGGCTCTCAGTCTGGTCGCACCCTGGGCGATCACGCCGCTGCTGATGATCGGCGGTGCCTATCTCTGTTACGAGGGGGCGGAGAAGGTTTTCGAGGCGGTATTCCCTCATGCCGCGCATGGGCATGAGGATAAAATCGGCGCGGCGCCGCGCGATCCCCAGGAACTGGAAGCCCAGAAGGTCAGCGGCGCCATCCGGACGGATTTCATCCTGTCGGCCGAAATCATGGCGATCGCCCTCGCCTCGATCCCGGATGTCGGCTTTTGGGGACAGGCCGTTGTCCTGGCGGTTGTCGGCATTGGCGTTACGGCGCTGGTCTATGGCACGGTTGCGGTCATTGTGAAGGCCGACGACGTTGGCCTCGCTTTGGCAACCAGTGAAGGGACCTCCGTCCTTGGCAGCCTTTCACGCGGCACCGGTCGGGCACTGGTAAAAGGAATGCCCGTGTTCCTCAAACTGCTGGCCATCGTCGGCACGGCCGCAATGGTCTGGGTCGGCGGCGGCATCCTGGTGCACGGCCTGGCGGTTTTCGGCCTGGAGGCGCAAGGCTTCGGCGATGTTGGTCAGTTCTGGCA
>CAYYSC010000433.1:0-3335 GCA_964474065.1 uncultured Rhodospirillales bacterium
GGCGACACGAAGCAGGCCGGCTGCGCGTGCATGCCGGCCTGTCTTTAGGGCTGTGGTTGGCCGTGATCCTGGCCGGCCGCGCGATTGCTTACTTCTAGGCCAGCAGCTTGGTGTAGTCGTCGAGTAGTTTCATCACTTCGTCGCGGGAGGTATCCGGAATTTCCAGGAGCACCCGGTCGATCCCGTGCTGCCGGTAGCTGTCCAGCGACCCCTTGTCCGCCGGCGCGCGGAAGACGGTGACGGAAAGGCTGCTCATGTCCCGGCCGGCTTCGTCCGCGTGGCGCTTCAGTCGGGTCATGGCATCGTGCGGCTCGAAGCTGTAGTTTGCCCGAGGAAACCAGCCGTCGCAGAAATCGACGACCCGTTTCAGGGTGTAGTCTGTCTCGCCGCCTAGGAGGACTGGCGGGTGCGGGTTCTGTAGCGGCTTCGGATAGGACCAGATCTTGTCGAAGTTGACATGATCGCCGTGGAAGTTGGCCTCCTCCTGCGTCCAGATCTCCTTCATCGCCAGGATGCGCTCGCGCAGCATGGCAAAGCGGGTCTTGTAGGTAGCGCCGTGGTTTTCCATCTCCTCCACGTTCCAGCCGCCGCCAATGCCGAACACGAAACGGCCGCCGGAGAGCATGTCGAGCGAGGCGATGCCCTTGGCCAATACGATCGGGTCGTGCTGCGGCACCAGGCAGATGCCGGTGCCTATCTTGAGGTTCTTGGTCGCCGCCGCCGCGAACGAGAGGCTAACCAGTGGGTCGTGGGTGTGGACGTATTTCTTCGGCAGGTCGCCACCGCCGGGGAACGGAGACTGGCGGCTCGACGGGATGTGGGTGTGCTCCGGCACGAACAGGGATTCGAAGCCCCGCTCTTCCATCGCCGTCGCCAGTTCGACGATGTCGATGTTGTAGTCCGTCGCGAACATGAAAGCGCCGATCTTCATGGGCTATCCTCTCTTCTTGCATCTCTACCTTGATCCTGCGTAGCAGGCTCGGCCCGCCGACCGAAGGGAAGTTTCATGGTGCGGCAAGGGCACGGGGTCGTTCCGGGCCGGTCCGCCGCCTTTCCCGTGCCTATTCCAACATTTCCAGGCCGTAGAACGTGGCTGCAGCGTCATGAAAGAGCCAACGCTTTTCCTCCGCACTTGCTCCTGCGGCGAGGCGCTTGAAGGCGTTCCAGTAGGTCCGGTAGGTGCCGGATACTTTGTCCACGGGGAAGTTGCTCTCGAACATCGCCCGGCGGGGGCCGAACGCCTCGATGCAGGTATCGATCCACGGCTTCCAGACTTCGGCCAGCCGTTCGGACGAGGGCGGTTCCGGCAGGTCGTGAAAACCGTGGCCGTTGACCTTCATGCCGATGCCCCCGAGCTTGACGTAAACGTTGTCACTCGCCGCGGCGATGGCGCGGATATTTTTCTGCCATTCCGGGAAATACTCGTCCTGTTCGCCGGCATAGGGACCGACCCCGAGCGGACCGCCGCAATGGTCGAGCACGATCTTCGCATCCGGGAAGGCTGCGGCAAGCGATGCCACGTCCGGAAGCTGCGGGTGGTAGAGCCAGGCGTCGAAGGTCAGGCCCATGCCGGAAAGGACCTTGAATCCCTGCCGGAATTGACCGTCCAGGTAAAGCTGCGGCGGCGGATTGGTGTGGGAGTTGTGGACTTCCTCGCTTTCATCCCAGCCCGCGGCATGACGAATGCCCTTGAACCGGCCTTCGCCCGGCTTGCGCCCGCCGCCGGCGAGAACTTGCGCCTCCAGCACCTCGCGCACCTGCGTCTCGCCCGCCGTCAGGTCCGCCCGCCCGATAATCGCAGCGCACGGCCGGTCGTCACCGTAGCGTCCGCTCGCCGCCATCGCGGAAACACCGTTGACGAATTCCACCTCGCCCACCGGTTTCAGATGCTCCGGCCCCTCCGCGCGGTAGAAGGCGGTGCACTCGATGAACACGGTCGAAACGACGTTGTGACCGTCCTGGATATCCGCCAGAAGCTGGTCGAGCAGATAGCGGTGGGTGGTGAAGTCCCACAGATGATGGTGAGGGTCGCAGATCGGCAGGTCCGGTTCCTGCACGTCCTCCACGCGCTTGGCCAACCACTCCTCATTGATGCCGCGCGCGCGGCTCGCGACGGTGCTGCGTTCTTGATTGCTCATATTGGCGTTTCCTGGTTTTCCGTTGCGGGTTTTTGCTACCCGACCCCGACGATTTGGGGCAGCATTGCCGCCCACTATGACAATCGGATCTGCTCTCGCCAAGCGGCCCCAAGCGAGGCGACAACCAAGAAGGCACCCATGGCGATTGAAACGATCAGCGGCCGGAAAGAGGCCAGCCCCTCAGTCTATGTGTTGACGATCCCCGACCGAGCCGACGTCGAGCGGATGACCAGGGTCATGGCAGCGCTCGGTTCTCCGGGCGGCGGCAAGCCTGTCTATGCCATTGGTGACGATGAGTGGATCCTGGCGCGCAGCATCCAGAAGCAGTTGCGGGCCGCCAGGGACACGGACGAAGACCTTGCAGACTGGTTTCGGCGGCAGCCTGGCGTCACCGATGTCAAGGTTATGCGCGGCCGGGCGGCGATGGAGCACATGGCGCAAGCGATGCCGGCCTGGGCGCCGGCGGAGCGGCACGCAACCGGCACGCGCGCGGCCAGCCGCTTTCGCCCAAGCTGGAACCTCGCCATGGTAGGGGCGCCCGAAGCCTGGGACATGATGGGCGGCCTCGATCAACCGAATCCGCCATGGGCCGCACGCGACCTTCGGCTCGGTTTGCTCGACACGGGGGTCGTGGCGCATCCGGCAATTCCGTTCTGGCGCGGGCCAGACAGCGGGGGCTTCGTCCACGTCCATGAGGGCGCAAACCTGTTCGACCCCAAGGAACACAGCAGTGAGCCCATCGATCCGCTCGCCGGTTATGGGACGCCCGGACATGGAACGCGGATCCTCAGCGTCGTTTGCGGTTACGAGCGCGGACGGTTTGCCGGGGTCGCGCCGCGTGCGAACGTCGTGCCTTACCGCGTAACCAACTTTGTCGTGATCAATACGCTCCTCAATACGGAAACGGGGCTGGCCGAAGGCATCGTGAAGGCGAACATCGACAAGGGTTGCCAGGTGCTGAACATCAGCCTGGGCGATCCGTGCATCGCCGACCGCACGGTTGGGGAGGCGATAGACCGTGCCTACGAGGATGGCGTCATCGTCGTCGCAGCGGCTGGGAATTATACGAGCGAGGTGACCTATCCCGGCCGCCACCGCCGCACGATCACTGCGGGTGGCGTTTCCGAAGACCGGCGGCCGTGGCGCGGTGGCAGTGTCGGGCGGCGCGTGGACATCTCAGCTCCGGCCGATGAGGTT
>CAYYSC010000434.1:0-3332 GCA_964474065.1 uncultured Rhodospirillales bacterium
GGGCGTTCGTTCAGCATTTCCTACCTCCTCCGCAGCCGGGTGCGCGGCGGCGGGGTCATACAGGTGACAGGCGGCATGATGGCTCCGGTCGTGGCCGGGATGGGCAACAAGCCGCGGCGCCTTCTCCGCGCAGACCGGTGCGGCGAACGGGCAGCGGGTCCGGAAACGGCAGCCGCTGGGCGGGTCGATCGGGTTCGGCGGGTCGCCGGTAAGCGGCGCCTTCTCCGTGCGGCGGCGGGGAGACATGCTCGGCATCGCCGCCAGCAGGGCCTGGGTGTAGGGGTGGCGCGGCGCGTCGTAGATCGCCTCCACCGGTCCGATTTCCACAACCTGTCCCAGATACATGACCATGACCCGGTCGCTGACATAGCGCACGACGCTCAGATCGTGACTGATGAAGATGTAGGTCAGATCGAATGCGGTTTTGATTTCGGCCAGCAGGTTCAAGACCTGCGCCTCGACCGACTTGTCGAGGGCCGAGACCGCCTCGTCCAGCACCAGCAGCTTCGGCTCGAAGGCCAGCGCGCGGGAGATGTTCACGCGCTGGCGCTGCCCGCCGGAAAGCTCGTGCGGGTAGCGGTTGGCGTAGATCGATGGGGCGAGGCCGACCCGTTCCAGCAGGGAGATGGCCCTGGCCAGCGCCTCCTGGCGCGGCACTCCCTGGACCGTGGGACCGAAGGCAATCGATTGCGCGATCGAGAGGCGCGGGTTCAGCGACGCATAGGAGTCCTGGAACACCATCTGCATCTGCCGGTAGAGGGCATTGGTTGGAATGCCGTCCGGCTTGCCGACCGCCTTGCCGTCGAAGATCACTTCGCCTGCGTCCGGCTCGATCAGGTGCAACAGCAGCCGGGCGGTCGTGCTCTTGCCGCAGCCTGACTCGCCGACAATGCCGAGCGTTTCGCCGGGAGAGACTTCGAAGCTGACGTCATCGACGGCCTGGACCACCGATTTCTTGGCGAACAGGTTGCCCTTGACCGGGAAATGCTTGCGAAGGTCGTTCGCGACCAGCAGCGGCCGGGCGTGCAGGGAATGGGTGGTGGCGCTCATACTCGCACGTCCATGGCCTGGCGGAGACCGTCGCTCATCAGGTTGAAGCTCATGGAGGTAATGAAGATGGCGATGCCCGGCAGTGCCGCGATCAGCGGGTTCACCCAGATCGCCTGCCGAAGATTGTTCAGCATCAGCCCCCATTCCGCGTCCGGTGGCGTGACGCCGAGGCCGAGGAAGCTCAGGCCGGCCGCCAGGATGATCGCAATCGAGATCAGGCTGGTCGTATAGATCAAGATCGGACCCAGCACGTTGTTCAGCACATGGTACCACATGATCGTGGCAGCGTTGGCACCGCTGATCCGCGCCGCATCGACGAAGTCCAGTGAGCGGACCTGGGCCGTGATGGTCTCCGAAATCCGGACGATGGGCGGGATGAAGGTGATGGTCAGCGCCAGGATGGTGTTTTCGAGGCCGGAGCCGAGAATCCCGCAGATGGCAATCGCCAGCAGGATCGACGGGAAGGCATAAAGCACATCCATTCCCCGCATGATCAGCGTGTTCACGGTGCCCCGGAAATACCCCGCCAAGATGCCTAGCAGTCCGCCGATGATCAGGGCGAACACGACGGGCAGGACCCCCGCGATGAGCGACAGCCGCGCCCCGTAAAGTAGCCGGCTGAACAGGTCCCGGCCGGTTTCGTCTGTGCCTAGCAAGTGATCCTTATAGCCGAAGCCCTTGAGCCTGCCGAGGATGGAGCCTTGCATCGGGTCATGGGTGGCAAGCAGCGGCGCGAAGATCGCCATGAGCACGATGGCAATCAACAGGCCGATGACGAACAGCGTGACCTTGTCAGCGCGAAGGCGCTCCCATACGCGTCCCCAATAGCCGATCCCCTCCTGGGCGCGCGACAAGGTTTCTTCCGGATCGGTCGGCAGCGGCGCTGCGTGAGCGGTGGTCATCATCCGGCCTCCCCTAGCGGCGCATGCGCGGGTCGATTAGTGCCTGCAGCACATCGACCAGGATGTTGATGAAGACGAACAGCGCGGCCAGCGCCAGGATCGTGGCGGACAGCACCGGCACGTCGCGCCGGAAAATCGCCAGGTTCATCAGGTTGCCGGAGCCCGGCCAGTTGAACACCGTCTCCACCAGGATGGAGCCGCCGAGCAGGTAGCCGAATTGCAGACCCATCACTGCCAAAACGGCCGGCGCTGCGTTCTTGGCGATGTGCAGAAGGATCCGGCGGTGCAGAAGCCCCTTGGCGTGGAGGGTGGTGATGAACTCCTGCGAAAGGATTTCCAGCACGCTCGCCCGCACCAAGCGGCTGACTACGCCCATCGGAATGAGCGAGAGCGTCACTACCGGCAAGATCAGATGCTTGATCTGTTCCCAGGTGGAAGGAAAGCCTCCAGGTCCCATGCCCTGGGCCGGCAGTGTGTTATAGGTAACGGAGAAGATCGCCACCAGAACGATCCCGACCCAGTAATGCGGCAGGCTCACTCCGGCGATGGCGATCCCCGACAAAGCCTTGTCGAGCAAACCACCGCGGCCCACCGCCGCCAGGGCACCGAGAACGATGCCCAGGCTGAACCCGAGCACCGCGGCGGGTATGGCCAGCTTCAGTGTGTTTCCGATCGCCGAACTCAGATCGTCGATCACGGGCTGGTTGGTGAAGACCGATACGCCCAGATCGCCTTGCAGCAGGTTGCCGAGCCAGAGCAGGTACTGCTCGTGCACCGGGCGATCGAGGCCGAACTTCTGCCGCAACAAGTCGGCAACTTCTTTCGGAGCTTCCGGCGGAATGAGCAGATCGGCGACGTCGCCGGGCGAAAGTTGCACCAGCCCGAAAATCACCAGGGAAACGCCGAGAAGAACGGGAACGGCGTACAACACCCGCCGCAGAATGAAGATCTCCATGACTTCGCTTTACGCCTTTGAGGCCGCGGGAGACAGAAAGGGGCGCCAGAGCGTGTTGCCCGGGCGCCGCGCTCGCAACGGACTTACTGGAGGTCCACCGAGGTGAAGTCCTGGAACCAGCTTTGCGCAGAGACGAAGCCGGTGACCTTCTCGCTCATCGCGCGCGGATTCAGGTCGTGCACGATCCAGAGCCAGGGCGCTTCGTCCACCAGGATTTCGTTCAGGCGCGCGATCTTGCCGGCGATCTCCCCGCTGTCAGTCGAAACCTGGATCTCTCCCAACAACTGATCGAACTCGTCGTCCTGGAAATGGCCCCAGTTTGAGCCGTTGGGTGCCATGTTCCCGGACCAGAACCAGCGCGCCATCTGCGAGATGTCTGAAGAGACCAGGCTGATGTTCATCGCGTCCGCGCCCAGCGCCTGGGG
>CAYYSC010000435.1:0-3332 GCA_964474065.1 uncultured Rhodospirillales bacterium
GGAGTTCGCTGTCGGCTCTCACCGATGGGGCCATCGCTATCACCCGGTCGCCTTCGTCGATCACTCCAAATACAAGACGGAAGAGCCGCCAGTCCCGGATGTGGAAGCAATGCGGGATGAATTGGAGTTCATCCGTTTCGACTACGAGCCGGGCGACTGCACCGTTCATCACGGCTTGCTGCTGCACATGGCCGGTGGCAACCGATCCCAAACATTGCGCCGGCGTGCCTATGCCATGCGTTGGGCCGGTGATGACGTGGTCTACGACCCGCGCCCGAATATCCAGCAAATGCTGTGGGAGCCCAGCATGGCTGCGGGTGAGCCGTTGGACAGCGAGTTGTGGCCCGTCGTTCGAACTGAGGCGGCAGCGTGAGCCAGCCCGCCTACACCACTTTGGAACACGCCTTCGCCCGGCGCGCCAAACTCAATTCGGCGATGGGCAAGCTCGCCTGGGATCAGCGGGTGATGATGCCGCCCGGCGGGGCGGCTGACCGTGGGGAGGAGTTGGCCACACTTTCTGCACTCGCGCATGAAACCATTGCTGGGCAAGAAGTGGCCGATGCGCTGCACGCGTTGGACGGCGCCAATCTTTCGGACGTGGAGGCTGCCAATGTGCGTGAAATGCGCCGGCTCCACGCCCACGCGGCCGCGGTGCCATCGGATCTCATCGCCGCCAAGGAAACGGCCGTCGCAGCGTGCGAAATGGCATGGCGCGACGCGCGGCTATCAGGGGATTTCCAAGGGCTGTTGCCGATTTGGCGGCCCGTGCTGAACTGTACGCGTGAGATCGCGGCGGCCAAGCAGGAAGCATTGGGCGTACGCGCCTATGAAGCGCTGATGGACACGTTCGATCCGGGCAGAAAGCTTGATCAAGTGACGGCGCTGTTCGACGATGTGGAGCCCTTTCTCCGGAACGCATTGCCGCGGGCCTTAGAGAACCAGAACCGGACCCACGATCCCGTGCTGCCCGCCGACCATTTTTCTGTGGAGGACCAGCGGCGTCTGGCCCGTGTGCTGATGGAAGCCGTCGGCTACGACTTCCGCTACGGCCGTCTTGATGACACGACGCATCCGTTCTCCGTGGGCAGCACGGGCGATGCTCGCGTCACCTCCCGCTGGGACGAAAAAGATTTTACCAGCGGCCTGATGGCGGTCTTGCATGAGACCGGCCACGCCCTCTACACGCTCGGCGGTCATCCGGAGCGGTACTGGCAACCGGTTGGCGGTCATCGCGGTATGACCATTCATGAGTCCCAATCGCTGTTCCTGGAGGTGCAGATCGGCCGGTCGCGCGCCTTTACCAAGTTTTGGGGAGCGCTTGCCAGAGAGGCATTCGGCGGTGAAGGGATTGGGTGGCATGCCGAAAACCTGTTCGGCTGGGTAACGCGTGTTAGGCCGGGTTTCATCCGGGTGGATGCCGATGCGCTGACCTATCCGCTCCACATCATCCTGCGCTCCCAACTGGAGCAGGCGCTGATCGCGGGAGAGCTTGACGCTGGCGATGTCCCCGATGCCTGGGACGAGGGGATGCAGGACCTCCTCGGCATCCGTCCGCCGGATCTCACGCGCGGCTGTTTGCAGGATATTCACTGGTACGCCGGGGCGTTCGGCTACTTCCCCAGCTACAGCCTGGGTGCGATGGCGGCGGCCCAGTTGTTTGAAGCGGCGGAGCAGGCGATGCCTGCGCTCCATGATCGGTTGGCCCAAGGTGATGTCGCGCCGGTTATCGAATGGCTCCGCATTTATGTGCACGAGCAGGGCTGCCTGTACACACCAGACGGGCTGCTGGAATTCGCGACCGGACGCCCGCTCGACACCGTGGCCTTCAAGGCGCATATCCAGCGCCGGTATCTCCAATAGAGTTCAAGCCGATGCGCTATATTTCTACCCGCGGCAATGCGCCGGTTCTGGGCTTTGCGGATGTTACGCTGGCGGGGCTCGCCACCGATGGTGGGCTCTATGTTCCGGAAGTGTGGCCACAAGTCTCGCCGGAAATCCAGCGGGAATGGCGTTCGCTCTCCTACGCCGATCTGGCGACACAAATGATGCAGCCGTTTGTTGGCGGGGAAATTGCGGAGGACGCGTTTGCCGCCATTGCACACGAAGCCTACGGCACATTCCAACATCCAGCCGTGACGCCTTTGGTGCAACTCGACTCGAACCTCTGGCTCCAGGAACTGTTCCACGGCCCCACGCTGGCGTTCAAGGACGTGGCTCTACAATTGCTCGGGCGGCTGTTCGATCACATTTTGGCTCAACGTGGCGAACGGATCACCATCGTCGGTGCCACTTCGGGCGATACCGGTTCTGCCGCCATCGAAGCCTGCCGGGATCGGGACGCCGTCGACATCTTCATTCTGTTCCCCAAAGGACGGGTTTCGCCGGTGCAGCAGCGCCAGATGACGACGGTGGACGCGCCCAATGTCCACTGCATTGCCGTCGAAGGCACGTTTGACGACTGCCAGGACCTGGTGAAGGCTCTGTTCGCAGATCCGGCCTTCCGAGCGGAAGTGAACCTCTCTGCCGTCAACTCGATCAACTGGGCCCGCGTGATGGCCCAAACCGTCTACTACGCCTTCGCTGCGCTGCAGCTTGGGGCGCCGGACCGTGCCATCGACGTTTGTGTCCCCACGGGAAATTTCGGCAATATTTACGCAGCTTATGGCGCAAAGCTCATGGGCTTTCCTATTGAGCGCCTGATTGTCGGCTCGAACCGCAACGACATTCTCACGCGCTTTTTCCAGCGGGATGATATGAGCTTGAGGCCGGTCGAGCCAAGCTTTTCGCCGAGCATGGATATCCAAGTGTCGTCGAATGTGGAGCGACTACTGTTCGATCTTTACGACCGTAACGGGGCAACGACGGCGGAGGCGATGGCGACCCTCCGCAAAGAAGGCCGGCTGAGCCTCGGTGAGAACCGGCACGCCGCGGCCAAAGCCATGTTTTCGGCCGCACGATTCGACGACGCCGAAACGCTTGAGGGAATTCGGTCATGGCAACAGCGTGCGGCCTGCACGCTCGACCCGCATTCTGCCGTCGGCGTGTTGGCCGCAGAAGCCTGCGTGCCAACGCGGGAACGGCCCCTGGTCGTCGGCGCAACGGCGCATCCGGCGAAGTTCCCCGACGCAGTCGAGCAAGCCACGGGCGTCCGGCCAAGCCTGCCGCCACGCTTGGCAGACCTGTTCGAGCGTCCGGAGCGGAAGGTGGACATGACGAACGATCTGGGGGCATTGCAGGCGCTGGTGCGTGAACGGCGGGGCTAAGCAGAAATCTTGATCACGCTCGGCCAAGAATCTCCGTGACTACAATTCCGTAAATCGCACAAGATATAT
>CAYYSC010000436.1:0-3329 GCA_964474065.1 uncultured Rhodospirillales bacterium
CGGCGGTCGCATCGGCATCTCCGATTTCGTAGCGCTCAGTTCCACCAACCCGGCGAAGCTGTTCGGCATTTATCCGAAGAAGGGTACCATCGCGCCCGGCTCGGACGCGGACATCGCCATCTGGGACCCAAACAAGGCGGTAACCATCCGGCAGACCGACTTGCATCATGCCATCGACTACACCCCGTACGAAGACTGGCAGGTAAGGGGCTGGCCGGTGACGACGCTCAGCCGTGGCAAGGTGGTCGCGGACGGCGGGGATTTCGTCGGCATGGAGGGTCACGGCCGCTTCCTGGCGCGCGGGCCTTATGACTATATCAAGCCGCGCGGTGTCTTTCCGACGCCGTTCGACCCGTTCGCCGGGCCAAGGTAGCGGTCTGCCGTGCTGGCCAAGGTCTGGGAACTCTGCGTCAGCGAGCGGGAGGACGACCGTCGACGGCGGACCGTCGCCTATAGCCTCGGTCGGCACAACGGCCGACTGGGGCATCCCGATGACTGGCGGCCGATCTCGGTTTTTGCCCACGAGCCCGGTCGTTTTTTCTTCCACCGCGGCCGTCTGATCGGCGGGCTAAACGGCGGAACCGCCTGGAGTTGGCTCTATATCAGCCACCTGTGGGTTGACGAGACCTATCGGGGTCAACGGCTCGGCAGCGCCCTCATGGCCCGGGCCGAACGGCTCGGCCGCGAGCATGGTATGCTGGGCGCGCACCTGACCACGGCGAGCTTCCAGGCACGCGGTTTCTACGAAAAGCAGGGTTATTCGGTGTTCGGCGAGTTGAAGGACATGCCACCGGGGGAGACCCTGTTCTATCTCTGCAAACGGTTCCAGTGACCGGAGTACGGAAAAATTTCCGCATTGTAACCGTTTTTCCTTCTAATCTGGAATAATATCCCGTATGCAGCCTCCATCTTGATGAGAAGCGGAGGTTTAGCGATGGCACGTGAAGACGCCGGGCTAACCGAACTCGACCGGAAAATCCTTCGTGTGTTGCAGCGGGAGGCGAACCTGCCGCTCGACCGGGTGGCGGAAGAAGTGGGCTCCTCGCGGACTGCAGTCTGGAACCGTATCAAGCGATACGAAGCATCGGGTCTCATCAAGCGCTACAGTGTGGTGCTCGACCCCGAATTGGTCGGATTGGGCGAAATTTTTTTCGTGACCATCCGAACCAACCGCCACGACGTGGAATGGCTGCGGCGATTTTCCGATGCGGTTGCCGAGCTACCGGAAATTCTGGAGGCGCACCGGCTTGCGGGCGAAAACGATTACCTGCTGAAAGTGCGGGTGCCGACGACGCGCGACTACGATGCTTTTTATCAGCGGCTGATCAGCCGCATTGAGATCTACAACGTCACCTCGCAGCTCTCGATGGAGACGATCAAAGCCGACTCGCCGCTGCCGGTTTGACCCTGGCTGGCTTCCATCAGGCGGCAGAAGGATTGGCAGCCTTGCACCAACGCGCTACACCCCCGCGGTTCTATCATTCTGCCCGGAGCCTCGGTCTCATGACTTCCTACGCCATCCAACCGCCCGTTCAGGTGACTTTGCCCGTCGAAGGGACGGATGAGATCTTTCCGGTCGGCCGGATATTCTGCATCGGTCGCAATTATGCCGAGCACGCGCGCGAGATGGGGCACGATCCGGACCGGGAGCCGCCGTTCTTCTTCATGAAGCCGGCGACTAGCATCACGACGAAGGGAGAGTTTCCCTACCCGCCGGGTACCAGCGACGTGCACCACGAGATGGAAATGATCGTCGCGCTGGCGAAGGGCGGCCGCGATATTCCGGAAGACAAGGCACCGGACTGCATCTACGGCTACGGCGTCGGCTTGGATATGACCCGCCGCGACCTGCAGGGCGACGCGAAAAAACTGGGCCGTCCGTGGGAAATCGGCAAGGCGTTCGACTATGCCGCTCCATGCTCCGGCCTGAAACGTGTGGCGGACATGGGGCACCCGGCTCCGAAGGCGCGCCTGACGCTTTCCGTCAATGGCAAGCTTCGGCAGGACAGCACCATCGACAAGATGATCTGGAATGTACCTGAGACCATCGCCTACATCAGCCGGTTCTTCGAGCTGATGCCGGGCGACATCATCATGACCGGGACGCCTGAAGGCGTCGCCGCGGTGGAGAAGGGCGATAAGCTCGTGGGCAAGGTTGAAGGGGTTGGCGAGCTTGAAGTGACCGTAGTCTAGCGTTTTATCGATCCAATGCTTCATCGGGTCAGGGGCAGGTACCTCGTGAGCTTCCTCTCCACGAAGGCTGCGACCGTTAACTTCGGCGGGCCGTCCGTCCCGGCCCTCAATCGGATGAAGCGGAGTGCTACAGTGCCCGGAGCGGATTGAGCGGAGTGCCAACATGAGCGAGCAAACCTTCGACCTGATCGTCGTCGGCGGCGGCCCCGGCGGGTACGTGGCCGCGATACGGGCGGCCCAGTTGGGCATGAAGGCGGCCTGTGTCGAGCGCGAGCATCTGGGGGGCATCTGCCTCAACTGGGGCTGCATTCCGACCAAGGCGCTGCTTCGGTCGGCGGAGATCCACCATCTGTTGCACCGGCTGGACGATTTCGGCTTTTCCGCCGATAATATCGCCTATGACGCATCCAAGGTGATCAAACGCTCGCGCGACATTTCCAAGCAACTTGCGAACGGCGTCGCCCACCTGCTCCGGAAGAACAAGGTGACGGTGTTCGACGGCGCGGCCAGGCTCGCGGGCAGCGGCAAACTGGCGGTCACTCTTGCCAAAGGCGGTGAGGAAACCCTGTCTGCACCGCACATCATCCTCGCGACCGGCGCACGCGCGCGGGTTCTCCCCGGCCTGGAGCCGGACGGCGAGAAGGTCTGGACCTATAAGGAGGCCATGGTTCCCGAGGCCATCCCGTCGTCCCTGCTAGTCGTGGGCTCGGGGGCAATCGGTATGGAGTTCGCGAGTTTTTACGCGGACATGGGCGCCGACGTCACGGTGGTCGAAGTGGTGGACCGTATCCTGCCGGTCGAAGACGAGGAAATCAGCCAGTTTGCCCACAAGGCATTCGAGAAGCGCGGCATCAAGATCCTGACCGGGGCCAAGGTATCGGAGCTGGACAAGTCCGGTGATGGCGTGAGCGCCACGGTAACCACCGAGGACGGGTCGCAAGCTCTCTCTGTCGAAAAAGTGATCATGGCCGTCGGAATCACCGGCAACGTGGAAGATCTCGGTCTTGACGGCACCAAGGTTGAGGTCGACCGTGGGCATATCGTGATTGATGAATGGTGCCGGACTGGGGAGGAAGGCGTCTACGCGATCGGCGATGTGGTCGGGCCGCCCTGGCTGGCCCACAAGGCGATGCACG
>CAYYSC010000437.1:0-3316 GCA_964474065.1 uncultured Rhodospirillales bacterium
GCGCCGTTTCAGTTGTTGCTGTTGGGACAGGACCGCGATCTGAGGGCTATCCATTCGGGTCATTCTCCAGGAAACGGGAAACTTCTTCGGCCACGTGTTGAGCCCGCCGTAGCGGATCAGGATCGGCTCCGTGCGCAACAGGCACCGGCGCCGCCGGTGGGGACTCCGGAAGGATGTCATAGCGCACGGCTTGTTCATCCAGCCCGACGGTGAGTAACGCCTCCCCGATCCTGCGCCGCAGCCTTGGCCGGTGGGAAAGGGATTCGGGCAAGCCGGCAGCCAATGCGGCCGACAGAAGCGCGCGACGGGGCCCGCCCGGTTCTGCCAAGACCCGACCAACCACGCCGAGCAGGGGTGCCAATCCAGCATGGACAAGGGCGCGGCCCCAATCGTCTTCCGACCCGCGGGCCTGCGCCATCAGCAACAACGCCCGAGGGTGCCGGGGGGCCTGCAACAGGATCTCCGCCAGTTCGGCGATGTTTGCCGGCCGGCTTTCTGCAATGTCCAACTCCGCGAGGCGAAGCAGAGCCCGGTCCCGACCCATTCCCGGCCGGCTGACAATGGTTTCCAGGGCTTCGCGCTCCGCCGCCACATCACCGCTATGGCGCGCCAGGCGGGCACGCCGCATGGCAGCCGGTGTTCCGTTATCTTCGCCTTCCACCCATGCGATCGTCATCAACTCTGCCGCAATCTCGCCCCGGCCTTGTTCCAGCGCCGCGTCAAGTACAGGCACGGCGAGCACCATTCGGACAAAACCCTCCGCTCCGGTTGAACTCTCGCTTCGCGCATAAGCCGCAAGAGAAGCCTCCGCTTGATCGGCCACGGCCAGTTCCGCGGCTTCAAGCCACGCAGCGAAACCCCGGCAATGACCATCAACCGGCTGGGCCGGTGCGCCCGTCGCAAGGCCGAGCAGGCGGATAAGCGCCGGGCTGCGGGAGATGGCGGGAAGGCTGTCGAGCAGCGCGTCCGCCTCCTCAAAGAAACCATGCACAAGATAGAGCTTGACCAGCCCCTCGATTGCGGCGGCATCCGCCTGATCGAATTCCACGACCAGACCCATCCGCGTTTCGCGAAGAGCGCCGGGAAAGCCATCTAAATCGAAGGGCGGCCAGGCGGGTTCGGCCACGCACGGCGCCGCAACCTTGGCGGTTGCCGGGCGCGAGACGCTGACGTCGGGCCCGGAGACGCTTTCCAATTTTTCTTCACCTTCAGTCAAGGTACCCGTATCGGCCGACGCTCTCACCGAGGCAACAGGAGGTGCTTCTTCAGAGCCTTTGGACGAATGGGATTTTTCGGCCTTCCGGTCCTCCGCTCCCGTCGGCCCCCTCACGCCGTCGCCGGTCCGTGGCTGACCTTGCGGGGGTTTATCGCCCGCGTCCGGCATGTAGCGCAGCACGGGACCGATGTTATCGTGCGCTTGGCTGTTCCCAGTCTCCCCGTCAGCGACAGGACCAAGAACGTCTGGAGCAAGGGTGTCCGGCGCAAGATCTGGCGCAGGATCGAGCAGCCCTGCCTGGACGGCCTCCGAAATTTGACGCGAGAGAGCGAGGCGCAGCCGGGATTCCCGCTCCCGATCCGAAAGGGGTGCCGGCTCTTTGCCAGTCTTGCCCTCTTTCTCGGGTTCGCCGGCATCGGTAAGCTCTTGGACTGGCGCAGCATCGCGGGCCGGGCGGGGGCGCGGAATCGTGACGCCAGAGACCGAGAAGAATGCCGTGGACCTGCGGCCCGGATCGGCGACGTCGATGGCAAGAAGGTTCCGGCTTGGCGTCACGGCTACGCTGCACGGACAGGTCAACTTCAATGCCAGTCGAACCCGATCGCCTTCTTCCCGAGCAAGCCTCACATCCCGCATGCGCCCGCCGGTCAGCGGCGCAATGTCGAGAGGCTTATCCGCCGCTATACCGGTGAACACCAGCGCCCAATCCTGCGCCGCCTGCTGGATCGTCCAGGCAGCCTCGTCGGGCAATGCCACGACCAGGCGGGTGAAACCCTGATGCGTCTCCTCCCGAACCGAGACGGCAGCGGCCGTCGCCGACCACAAGCCAAGCATCGCAAGCACCACAGCCCTGATCATGCGGCCACCGTCAGGTTGGGCCCGAGCGAGCGGATCGCTGTCTCCACCTGCTCGAAGCTCGGGCGGACTTCGTGTCCGATGCTCTTCCGCGCCGCTTCGATGCAAAGGGCTGCCGAATGCTTCTGCAGGTGCGCCACCAGCGCATCCCGGATGAGCGCGTAAAACCGAAGGTCCCCGTCGTTGATTGCCTTAACCCGCGCAGCGAACGGCCCGACTGCTGTATAGGCGAGGAATACCCCAAGGAAAGTCCCGACCAAGGCACCGCCGATCATCTTGCCCAAAATCTCCGGCGGCTGATCGATGGAGGACATGGTTTTCACCACCCCGAGGACGGCCGCGACGATGCCCAGGGCTGGCAAGGCGTCTGCCATCCGGCTCAACGCTTCGGAGGATTCCTCCAGCCGATGCTCGATTTGCGCCAGATCGCGGTTCAGTACCTCGTCCACCTGCAACGGGTCGTCGTAGTTCATGCTGCTGGCGCGCATGCAGTCGCAAATCAGAGCTACCGCCATGGGATCGTTGGCGATCTTCGGATAGCGCTGGAACAGCGGGTGGCTCCCCGGCGCTTCTACCGCCTCCTCCAGCTGCGCCGGGCGGGAATTGGCGAGCCGAAGCAACTCGTACAGGAAGCAAAGAAGATCCAAATAGTCCTGCCGGCCAAACCGGGGGCCCTTCAAAATCCGGCCGAGGTCGGAAAGGGTGTGTCTGATCGTTGCAGCGCTGTTGGAGACCAGAAAAGCGCCGATGCTCGAACCGCCGATAATCATCATTTCGAACGGCAGTGCGGCCATCACGATGGCCATCTTGCCACCGGCAATTGTATAGCCGCCGAAAACCATCACGACGGTCAATGCCATCCCCGCCAATACCATCATGATTCAGCCGCCTTCCGCGTTGCCCGTTCGTGCGTCCAGCCGTGCCAGCAGTTCGTTGGATAGCGCCACTGTCAGCGCATAGGCGCGGCGCGGTTCCATGCTGCCCAAAACGAAGGAAGCTTGTTCCCGCTCCATCCGGGCGAGGAGACGGGCAGCCACCGTCACATCCATTTCCTGGAAGATTGCGGCGGCCGCCTTCGGTTTCATCGTCTCGTACAGAGAGACGAGGCGTTCGATTTGCGCCTCGGCCTTCTCATCTTTGGCCCCCTCCGCCTCCAGCAGCCGGGCCCGCTCGGTCTGTAGCGCCTGGAGCGCCGCTGCCAGCTCATCACGCATGCGCTGCAAAGCCGTCTCCCGCTCATCCAGG
>CAYYSC010000438.1:0-3312 GCA_964474065.1 uncultured Rhodospirillales bacterium
AGGGAGCGCAGCGGCGCAATTTCGACGTCACTATCGCTGCCCGTGACGGCTTCAACATGGGTGCGGCAGGTCCAGCGCGGCCGGCCGTTCACGGTCATACCGCACGAGCCGCACATGCCGACGCGGCAGGCAAAGCGATAGGCTAGCGTCGGGTCCAGGTTGCGCTGCACGTATGTAACGACATCAAGCACCGTCTGGTGCTCCCGTCGCGGCACCTGGAAGGACTGGAAAGCGCCGTCCTCCCCGCCCCGCCAGATGCGGACATCCAGGGTCGGCGGCGCGGCAGTGGCGTTCGTCTCGGAAGGAAGATGGGATCGGTCTGTCATGGCAGGCCGAGTATCCATGCCCCAGCAATAGCCCGCAATAGGCGTTCGCCCCGCCAGCCCGGCCAGCCCGGCCAAGGCCGGAACTTTCGAGTGCCGCCCGCGTCAATTACCGGTGTGCAAGCAAGAACAGCGAGGTGCAGCGATGGACCCCAAAATCGAGAAAGAGCGGTTGACCGGCGACCTGATTGCGGCGACGACGGTCCGCGGAACCGAGGTCTACAACCGCAATGGAGAGCATCTGGGTTCAATCGAAGACATCATGCTCCACCGCTACTCCGACCGGATCGCCTATGCGGTGATGGCGTTTGGCGGCTTCCTCGGCATCGGCGACAAGGTCCACCCGGTCCCCTGGTCCATGCTGGATTACGACGAGGATAAGGGCGGTTATGTCGTCGATATCTCGGAAGAGGTGCTGCGGGATGCTCCCGCCTACGCCCGCGACGAGATCGGTGACTCGGACCACGGCTGGCGCGAGCGCGTGTTCATGCATTACGGCATGGTGCCCTACTGGAATGTTTGATCGTAAAGCCAAACGGCTGGGCAAATGGGCCCAGCCGCCTCGCAACAGTATGGAAAAGCCCGGGAAGGGCGGCAAGTTACTGTACGGTAACGTAGCGGAGATCGAATACATTGTCCGCCCGTTGCTCAAGATCGACGTTATCCTGCTTGCCCCAGGCGAGCCCCTGCTGGTGGAGCGGGATGTAGCCGCGGTCCTCGTGCATGATGCGATAGGCTTCCGCGATCATGGCATCGCGCTTCTCTATATCCGTCTCGCTCAAAATCTGATCGGTTAATTCGCCGATCTTTGGATTGCAATACCCGCCCAGGTTGAACTTGCCTGCGCCGCCGTCGTCGCGGCAGCGGATCAGATTATGCAACACGTTCCAGCTATCAAAGCTGCCCGGCGTCCAACCCAGCAGGTAGAAATCGGTGTCGTATTTGGGTCCCAGCACTTTGGCGAAATAGAGCGCCTTCGGCTGGGCCAGCAAATCAACCTTGATGCCGATCTTCGCCAGCATGCCGACAACCGCGGTGCAGATCTTTTCGTCATTGACGTAGCGGTTGTTCGGACAGTCCATGGTCAGCGAGAAGCCATCGGGGTAACCCGCTTCCGCCATGAGTTCCGTAGCCCTCGCCACATCGAGTTCCAGGCGCTTAAGATGGGCGCTCGAGTCCACCAGCTTGGGCGAGATCATCAGGGCCGTCGGGTCCGCCAGGTTGCGCATCACCTTCTGCTTGATTGCCTGGATATCGATGGCCCGGTACATGGCCTCCCTGACACGCACATCCTTCAGAGGATTTTCGCCCTTGATATTGGAAGACGGCAGTTCGTCCGAAACCTGGTTCATGCCCAGAAAGATGGTGCGCAGTTCCGGGCCGGTCAGGGCGGTGGTGCCGTCGTTGCGATCGACCCGGTTCAGGTCCTGCACCGGGATCGGGTAGGCCATGTCAATGGAGCCGGACAGCAACGCGGCCACCCGGGTGGGATCGCTGGAGATCGGCTTGAACACAACCTCCGTCAGATTGTGCTCCGGCTCGTCCCACCAGTCCGGGTTGGGCTGCAGCACCGTTTCGACATCGGTCTCCCGCTTGGTAACCACGAAAGGCCCGGTGCCGTTGGCATTGAAGGCGGCGAAACTCTCCTTGCCCTCCGTCACGCTGGAGGGGGCAACCGCATCGTTCTCCTCCGCCCATTCCTTGTCCATGATGTACCAATTGGACCATTCGGAGTGCAGGATCGGGTTGGGCTGCGGCGTGATGAAATCGACGGTATAATCGTCAACCTTCACTACCTTCACATCATCGCCGATCCGGGTTTTCAGGTCCGACCCGTCCGCCCGCACGCGGTTTGCGCTGAATACGACATCGTCGGCCGTAAAATCGTTCCCGTTGTGGAATTTCACGCCTTCGCGCAGATAGAAGCGCCAGCGGGTCGGCTCTAGGATTTCCCAGCGTTCCGCAAGTCCCGGCTCAATCTCAAGATCGGGCGTTCTGCGTATTAAGCCCTCGTATACATTCCCAAGGAAACCGAGGGTAAAGGTCTCGTTCAAGACATAAGGATCCAATGACTGTGCGTCACCTTGAAAGGACCAAGTCAAAGTTTTGGCGTGGGCAACCCCGCTTATGCCCAATGCCAATAACGCGGTGATCAGGGTGTATTTCATTCTTCTGCTTCCCGACGCCTTGTTGTTGTTCAAGCTTCGCTTGATGTCTTAAGATACTACAAGATACATCCCCTTACACCTTATTTTTGAGACTAACGGTTAAGTTCCGGTAAATTTCGGGTCCCGCTTCTCACGCATGGCGTCAATAGCCTCCACATGGTCTTCGCTAGTGCGAGCCACGATCATATGGCTGGACACCTGATCGAAGTGGGTACGCAGGTCCATCGTCTGCCCCTGGTAAACAAGGCGTTTGATGTACCGCACGGAGATCGGGGCGTTATGGGCGATCTTCTTGGCGATCTTCATGACATCGTCCATGAAAGTCTCGTCGGGGAAGATGTCCAGCACGAGGCCGATTTCCTTCGCCTGCTCCGCGGACGGCTGCTTGGAGTGCACGATCACGTACTCGTAGTTGATGATCGGGTACGCGTTGCGGCCCGGCGCGTAGATCAGGCTGATGCGCTCGTCCTTCGGCGTCTTGGGCACCATTCCGGCGGCCGCGGCGGGCACGGTATGCTTGGTCGGCAGTACGAAGTGGCCGGCACGGTTGCGCAACCGGGCTTCGCCCAGACTGGCCTTGTCGATCTGCGCCTTGTAGCTTACACCGATATAGGCGATGCCGTAGGCGTTGTTGGACAGGGCCGTGACCATGCCGGAGTTGCCGGTGGCGCCGACGCCGCCCGGGACGTGCGGCCAGCTGACCGTGGTGCCGTAACCGACCTTCGGCTCCCAGGACTTGGTGGACTTGCTCAGGAACTGGGTAAACAGGAAGGTGTCACCGCTGCCGTCGGCCCGGTGGATCGGGATGATCTGCTTGGGCG
>CAYYSC010000439.1:0-3308 GCA_964474065.1 uncultured Rhodospirillales bacterium
GACCGTGCCGGCGGCGACCACCGAGCGGGAGTTTGAGACGACACTGGCAGCCGTTCACCCCCAGGATCTCAATCCAACAGCCCGCGTGGAGGAACGAAACACCGTCGCGCGGGATTCGCGGGACGTCCGCATTGTCCGCACCGATGGCGAACTTCGGTATATCCGAAGCATCGGCCACCGCCACGTCAATGCCGACGGCAAGGTCGAACGCGTGGTTCGGGTGGACAAGGATGTAACGGATTTGCACCGAGCCGAGGAGGAACTCCGGCTTGCGCGGGAAGCGGCCAGTGACGCTTCACGGGCCAAGGATGCCTTTCTCCATTTGATGAACCACTCGTTGCGCACGCCGTTGAATGCGATTCTGGGCTTCGGAGAAGCGATGCGGGATCAGATTTACGGCCCGCTTTCCCCCGATTACGTCCAGTGCATCGACGCCGTCAACGACAGCGCGAGCCGCCTTCTGGAACTGGTGCACGACATCCTTGATCTCACGCGCCTCGAATCCGGCCATTATTCGCTGGCGAAGTCAGTCTGCGATCTCTCTGAAGTTGTTGCCTATGCCGTCGATTTGATGGCCCCGCGCGTGACCGAGCGGAACTTGGCGCTTGCGGCGCAGTCCGATCCCCATGTCGAGGTGTGGGGCGAAGAGCGGGGGTTACGGCAGATCCTGGTCAACCTGCTCGAGTACGCGACGGTGGCAGGTCGGGAAAAGCACACGGTGACAGTGGGCGCACGCGCCGGCGAACCGGGAGAGGTGATCTTATGGCTGCGGGATGATGGCGAAGGCCTTTTGCCGGAACTGGAGGAAGCGTTGAAGAATCCCCTGGCCGCTCCGGTCAATCCGGCAGAACCGAGCGGTGCTTCCGGGTGGTTTGGGCTTGCCCTTGTTAAGTCGTTTTTGGACTTGCACCACGGCCAAATCCAGTCCCAGCGTCTTGAAGACGGGCGTCTCCAGATTGATGTAACGCTCCCTCGTTAAGCGGCAAGTGTTTATGCTCGGGGGCGAGGGTGCCAGCCCGGACCGAACAGGCAAAGTCCCAGCCCGATTCCCACGATGGCAAGCCCGGCGGCTACGGCGGCAAATACGGCGGACACTTGCCAAGCCATAAGGATGGCGAGCAATCCTGCCGTTCCCACCGTCAGAAACCGGACAACGCCAACACTGACCGGAAGCAGCATCCGCCCGGTGCCTTGGCTCGCGAAATAAAGGGTCTGACCCGCTCCGAAAAGTCCGTAGAACGGTCCCGCGATGGACAGGTAGGCTGCGCCGAAGGCATAGGCGTCCGGGTTGGCGGTGAACCGGTCCAGCCAGAGAGCGGGCGTTACCGCAACCGAAAGGCCGAGAACACCGCTGACGGCGAAAGTGACCCCGGCTCCCGTCCACGCAATTTTCCGGGCGCGCGCGTACTGGCGCGCGCCGAAATTGACGCCAACCGCGGCTGTCAACGCCCCGCCGATGCCAAAGGCGATCGGAACCAGCATCAACTCCAGCCTGCTGCCCAGACCGTAACCTGCCAAGGCCTCTGTGCCGTACTGGCCGACGAAGGCCGTTACCACCAACACCGTTACGGCGATCGAGATGCTGTTGATCAGACCAAGCCCCCCGACCTGCATGATGGTGGCGGCCGGCTTACGCTGTAGCGGTTGTGGCCGCAGACTGATCCCTGCCTTGCCGCGGCCCAGATGAAACGCGAGGTATACAGCGGCGCTGCCAAAGCAGATGACCATCGCCGCCGCCGGTCCAGCGATGCCTATTGCCGGGAAAGGTCCCCAGCCCAGCGTGAGAGAACCCGAGAGCAGAACCTGGGCGCCACTCGCGGCCACAACCGCCCTGGCCGGTGTCGCCGTATCGCCGGTGCCTCGCAGGATCGCGGAGAAGGCAAACATCAGCCACATGGCCGGCGCGCCGCCAAACGCGATCGCCGCATAAAGGACGGCACCCGTCAGTGCCTCTCCTGAACCCCCGAGCAACGCGAAAATGGGTCGGCTGAACACGCCCAGCGCGACCATATAAACTGCAGCCATGGCGACGGCGATGACAACCGCATGCCATGCCGCGGAGTCCGCCTGACTATGGTCGCCGCCGCCAAGCGCGCGGGCAACGGCTGAAGTGATGCCCCCACCAATTGCGCCGGCCGCCATCATCTGCATCAGGCTCTGGAAGGGAAAAACCAGGGCAAGACTTGCAAGAGGCACGGTGCCCAGTTGACCCACGTACCATGCGTCTGCAAACGCGACGCCCGTCATGAGCACGGCGGCCATCACGTTGGGCGCTGCCAGCCGCCAAAGCACGCGCGGTATCGGTGCATGCAGCAGGAGTTGCATTCGTGGAGACGGCTCAGTCATGAGCGGGCTTGCCTCACCGTGATCGAAACACGGCAATCCTAGGCCGGCGACAACAATCGTCACTACGATGCGGTGTTGCAAAGACGTTGTGCGGTGGCGGCTTGATGCCTGCTCAGGCCCCTGCGACGGCTTCCGTTAATGCCCGATGGTAATAGTGCAGGCAGGGTTCATTGCGGCCGAACACGATGTATTCCTGGGCGCCGGCGTGGAAGCCCTGTTGGATCTGTTCGCTGATCGCGAAGTCTTCGGTCTCCACCGTTTGCAGCAGCAGCGTGAAATTGCGGTCCCAATGGCCGCGCGCCTTTTCGGTGAGCGCCGGTCCGGGCGTGTAAAGACTCACCCGCATCGTGCACTCATTCACGGGGTCGGATGGGGATGGATAGACATGCCAGACCTCCACGTGATCGAGTTGCCACGTCCACACCACATTCGGGAATAGGATATAAACCCCGACCAGATGGCGCAGCACATCCCATTTTTCTTCCGGCTGCTGCCGCAGTTCAGGGATCGTGCGTCGCGCGCCAAGCATGCGGACCGTGTTCCCCAGCACATCGGCCGTATTGAGATTGCCATGGATAAGCGGCGCGATCGAATCCCGGTGGAGTCTCGGGAAGTGGTAGGATTCGAGAAACGTATCGACGCAGACTTTCCAATTCATCCGGCGCGTCAGCTCCTTGCTGACGTAATGATGGTAACCGGCGAAGTTGTACGCAGCCATTTCCCCATCCATGCGCGAGTCGAGAAGGGAGGCGACGTCGTATGATTTGCCCGGCGTCGGGCAAACCCAGATGTTGCCGGCCCGCTCCTCGCACCAAAGCTCTGTCAGGCCATGGCTGGCCCTATCCAGCCCTTCGAATCCGTATTCTTCCGGCCGACCGATCAGCCGGCCGTCGAGCGCGAAATTCCAGGCGTGGTAGGGGCAAACGAAGCTTAGGGCCCGGCCGCAGCCGTTCGCGACCTTG
>CAYYSC010000440.1:0-3306 GCA_964474065.1 uncultured Rhodospirillales bacterium
AATTCGATGTCACGGGAATCCCCAAACGACCCTTTCAGATGCGAAACCGCTCTAGCCGCCGGCCCATCAAGCCAGCCAGCACGCCGACCATGAAACCCGCCACATGCGCAGACCAGGCGACATTGCTGTCGCCGCCATATCCCGCCATGAATAGGTCGATGAGAAACCAGATCCCGATCAGCAGCCAGGCCCGCAGACGCAGCGGAATGAATAGCGGGCCCAAAAGCGTAACCCGCGCCCGCGGAAACATCACAATATAAGCGCCAAGCACCCCCGCAATGGCACCGCTCGCACCAACGAGAACAGTCGTGCTCTCGGGGAACTGCATGCCATGCGCCAATCCTGCGATCACGCCTGCGCCCAGATAGAGCAGGCCAAAGCGCACGTGGCCGAACCGGTCCTCCACAACGCCGCCAAAAACGAACAACACCAGCATATTGCCGATCAGGTGGCCGACGCCGCCGTGGAAAAACTGATAGGTGAGCAGGGTAAACTCTGCCGGCAGCACATCGATCGCGGGCGGCCGCTGCAGCCCGACCATCATTTCGCCCGGAATGAACCCAAAGCTGTAGGCAGCCCGCCACTCCGCTTCCACGGGCAACCCGCTCATCCAAATTTGGACGACAACGCAGAACAGGATTGTGCCCCATGTCAGATAGGGAGCACTGATATGCGTGATGGGTTGGTCGCTATGGACCGGCATAAAAGGCACGGCCCGTCTGCCTCCTAGTGGCTTAACAGCGGGCGTGGCGGTCGATCGGCCAATTCACACCAGACCGGCGTATGATCGCTTGCTTTCGCCTTGCCCCGCGGCTCCTTGTCGATTCCCGCGTCCGTCAGACGGTCCGCCGCCGCCGGTGACAGCAGGAGGTGATCGATGCGGATCCCTTCATCCCGGTGCCAGCGTCCCTTTTGATAATCCCAAAAGCTGTACGCCGAGGGATTGTCAGGATGGACAGCCCGGAACGCGTCCGTCAGGCCCAGATGGACAAGCCTACGAAAGGCCTTGCGCGTCCGCAGCAGATAGAGGGCGTCCTCTTCCCACTCTCCAACGTTCCAGCAATCCTCGGGCGCGGGAATGACATTATAGTCGCCGGCGAGCACGAACGGCTCCGCCTGTTGTAAGAGCGACCGAGCATGGGTCTCCAGCCGCTCCATCCACGTGAGCTTGTATTCATACTTGGCTGGATCACCAGGGGGGTTGCCATTCGGCAGATACAGACAGCCGATGCGGAGGCCTTGAACCGTCGCTTCGACGTATCTTGCCTGTTCGTCCTCCGGGGCCCCCGGAAGGCCTTCGCGAACCTCGTCCAGCCCGTGGCGTGATACCAGGGCAACACCATGGTAACCCCGCTGCCCCACCACAGCCGACGAATATCCAATTTCGCGGAACGCCTCCGCCGGGAATTCGGCCGCTTCGCACTTAATTTCTTGAAGACAGAGGACGTCTGTCTCGCCACCCGCCAACCATTCCAGGACTGCTTCGAGGCGCACCTTAATTGAGTTAACGTTCCAAGTAGCGATCCGCACGGCTGAAGGTCCCGAAGCGACCGGCCCTTACGCCGCCGCTTCGGCGAACTCTTCCTGGTCCACCTGTTCTGCGGTGGGCCCGGAATCCGTGCCCTTCGCCTCGGGATCCCTGTCCACCAATTCGATCACCGCCATCGGTGCTGCATCCCCGTACCGATATCCGGCTTTCAGGATGCGGATGTAACCACCCGGCCGCTCGGCGTACCGTGGCCCCAGCACCTCGAACAACTTCTTTGCCACCTTCTCGTCTCCAAGAGACGCGACCGCTTGACGGCGCGCGTGGAGGTCGCCCCGCTTCCCGAGGCTGATCAGCTTCTCCGTGTACGGACGAAGATCCTTCGCTTTCGCCAAGGTAGTAACGATTTGTTCGTGTTTCAGCAGCGAAGTCGCCAAATTGGCGAACATCGCGCGGCGGTGGGAACGGGTACGGCTGAATTTACGGCCGCGGATGCCGTGACGCATGGGAACGATCCTTCGCGTTCAGGACGCAATTCGTGACGATTAATAGGGTTCTTCCAGCCGTTTGGCCAACTCTTCGATGTTGTCCGGCGGCCAGTTCGGAATTTCCATTCCGAGATGCAGCCCCATTTGCTCCAACACCTGCTTGATCTCAGTCAAAGACTTGCGGCCGAAATTCGGCGTCCGCAACATCTCCCCTTCGGTCTTTTGCACCAGATCGCCAATATACACGATATTGTCGTTCTTAAGGCAATTCGCCGACCGAACCGACAGTTCCAGTTCGTCAACCTTGCGAAGCAGGTTCTTGTTGAAAGGAAGCTCCGCATGAACCTCCTGCTCGACGGTAGGCCGCGGCTCCTCAAAATTAATGAACAGTTGCAACTGGTCCTGAAGAATCCGCGCCGCCACGGCGACCGAATCGTCCGGCGTCACCGCGCCATTGGTCTCCACGGTCAGGGAAAGTTTGTCATAATCGGTCACCTGACCGACACGGGTGTTTTCTACTTTGTAGGCTACCTGACGCACCGGCGAGAAGATTGCGTCGACAGGTATTACACCAATCGTCGCTTCCTCACCCCGATGGGCGGCGGCCGGTTGATAACCTTTCCCGATCTCCACCACCATCTCCATGTGGACGTGAGCGCCTTCGTCCAGCGTGCAGATGACAAGGTCCGGATCCATCATTTCAATATCCGGACCCGTTTGGATCATACCGGCCGTCGCGGTCCCCGGCCCTTTAGCCTCGAGCGTGACCCGCTTCGGCCCCTCCGCATGCATGCGAAGCCCCATCGCCTTGATGTTGAGAACGATATCCGTCACGTCTTCTCTGACGCCGGGAATCGAGGAAAACTCGTGCAGCACGCCATCGATGCGAACCGACGTCACTGCAGCACCCTGCAACGAGGACAACAGCACCCTCCGGAGCGCATTGCCAAGAGTGATTCCGAACCCTCTTTCCAGCGGCTCGGCGACCACGGTGGCGACCCGACTGTGATCGGTGCCCGCCTCCACCTCAAGCTTCGATGGCTTGATCAGATCGGTCCAGTTTCGTTGCATCATCGACATTGAATGACCTATTCCTTGCTGCGTCGCCCCACGCGAACCATCATCCGCGCGGCTTGTGATTTCGATCTGGCGACAGCTGCGCCTCAGACGCGGCGGCGCTTGCGGGGCCGGCACCCGTTATGCGGAATCGGCGTGACGTCGCGAATGGCCGTGATGACAAAGCCAGCGGCCTGCAGCGCGCGCAGCGCCGACTCCCGACCGGAGCCGGGCCCGCGGACGTTGACCTCAAGCGTTCGCATGCCATGTTCCTGC
>CAYYSC010000441.1:0-3304 GCA_964474065.1 uncultured Rhodospirillales bacterium
CGCCATTTCCGCAGGCCGGCGGCGGGCGGCTATGGCGTCGATCCCGTGATCGACGCCATTGCCGCCCGCCGCCGGCCTGCGGAAATGGCGAAGGACGAAGCGGCGGTCTACGACTTCTGCATGGAACTGCATCATGACAAGAATGTCAGCGAACCGACCTATCAGCGGGCGCTCGAACTGTTCGGCGAAGTTGGCGTGGTCGATCTGGTTGGGATCAGCGGCTACTACACGCTGGTATCGATGACGCTGAATACCTTCCAAGTAGGCTTGCCGGAAGGCGTTCAGGGGCTGGAACCATAACCTTTACGGATCAATCAGCCGCCGGGCCGCACCGGCTCCCCGATGTCCCAAGGAAACACGATCCATGTGTCCTGGCTAACCATGGTCACGAACGTATCGACCTCGGGGCGGCCGGCTGGCTTGGCATAGACTGTCGCGATATGAGCCTTCGGCAACATCTTTCGCACCAAACGCGCCGTGATGCCGGTATCGACAAGATCGTCGATCACTAGCAGGCCGTCGCCATCGCCTTCGACCGGCTTCAGGATTCGGGCTTCCCCCTGCACCCGACCGTCATAGCTGGCAATGCAGACAGTATCCACAGATCGAATACCGAGCTCGCGGGCGACAATGGCCGCGGGCACAAGGCCGCCTCGGGCGATCCCAACAATGTGGGTGCATTCAAGATCCCCCAACCGCCAAGCAAGAGCCCGGGTATCGCGGTGCAATTCCTCCCAGGTCACCGGGAAGGAATGGGCGGGAGTAATGGCCATGATCTTCAAACCTCTAAACGACTTGGGCATGGACGGGATCCGGCGGCGGGATTCCCGCTCTGCGGGTGGCGCGGCCCTCTCCAGGCGTGCCAGACTATACACGCTCGGCCGCTTGTGCCCGGGGCTTCTCCACGCAGGCGCCGGGAGACAGAGAGGATACCCCGAGGAGCAAGTTTTTGTCTTGCCAAGCGAATTCCGACGCTTTACTAACACGCGGTCTGTTCCGCCGCGTCATGCGGCGTCAGGTGTTGCGCCCGTAGCTCAATCGGATAGAGCGTCTGACTACGGATCAGAAGGTTGGGGGTTCGAGTCCTCCCGGGCGCGCCAATAAAATCAAACACTTAGACGAAAAAGAACCCCGCACCGGCGGGGCTTTTCTTTGCCGGGGGAACACATGGGGTAACAACGGGATCGCCTCGACCCATGCAAAGTACCCACAGGTGGCACGCTTACCTCGACACGCGCCAACGACGATGCAAGGATACGGCCATGCGTGGGATCAGATCGTTCCTCTACCTGCTCGCCAAACTGCTGGGAGACGTGAACGCCGTTCGTAAGGACCGAGTCGGCAAGCGTATCGGCCGCCGGATTGCCGGCAAGGCTACAGGCCGCGGGCTGCGAAGGCTATTTCGGTAGAGCGTTCCGGCTGTTTTTCGCCGACTGCTGGAGCACGTCGGCAACATCCCTCCGGCAGCAGCCGAGGACCGCTACCACGCCACACTGGGAGAACTAGCCATGGCCGTGGGATTCAAATGAAACAGATTGCGGCAAGCCCGAATCAGTTCAAAACTCGCCGTTGAAACTCTCGATAGACGCATTAGCGGTCGGCTTCCCGGGCCGGGAGACGTCGAGCACGTCGCCCCGCTCGTTTTCCGGCTCGAGCCAGACTTGCTTGTCACCGATCTGGCCGGCCTCGTCCATGCGGGTGACATCGGCGTGGCGATCATCGGCGACAAGATCGACGCCGGCAAGCTCACCCTGCTCGCCGAACGGTCGCTGAACGAACTCAAGCACTTGAAGCACGTCGCGGCCCGAAGGAAATCAACGTCGCGGTCCTCCGATCGCTGTTCGGGACGTTCGCCCAGCCGACGAGCCGGTCAAGGGGCTCCACGAAGAAGCCGGCAAGCTCTCGCGTCGGTCCTTGAGCGCCAGGACAGACCTGCGGGGCGGCCTCAGCTTCAGAACCTGTCGCGGGATTATGCCGTCCCAAATTCTCATTCATGCGGCCTTCGCTTCGAAGATTGAGGGGCTTTTCCCGCTGACGGTGAAATGTCTTCAACGTGGATTGTAGAACCCGTTGATCTATTCGGATATGGCCGTTCCGGCTGCGCGTCGATGGCAGCCCGCGATCGGCCAACGTTCGCCGGCCTGGGTAAGCGCTTTGCGAGCAAATCCGGCCCCAACTTTGGGGGCAGGATCAACCAAGCCATCCAACTAACCTTGTTCCTCCCGGAAGATCGAGAGCTTCAAGTCCGGCATGCTGCCCATCCAAAGTGCGTAGTCCCGGTGATCGGCCAAGTTGTCGCCGGTGTTGGGGTGGATCAGGACGGTCAGGCCGTCCCGCTCGAGCGCGAGGAACGGCACGATCTTTGGAAACAGGGCGTGGCTGAACTTTACTTGATAGCTGCCTTGCGGGTGCGGGCCGACCGGCTCGTCGTGCCAGCGGCCATATTCGGCTTCCGGAAACGCTACTTCCAGTTTTGCACGAAGCGCCGCTGCGCGAGGCTTCGTTTCGGCACCGTAATATACGTGGGCGTGGTAATCTTCGATCCTGTTCAGGACGTCGACAGCAGCAGGCATTCTCTGGACTCCCAAGACTCTGATGGTTCAAATAGGTACTATGCGTTCTCATGAGGAGCCAGCCGGTGCCAGATACCGTTGCAAGCCCTGAAACCCTGTTTAGCGCGTGCCCGCACGACTGCCCGTCCACCTGCGCGCTAGAAGTGCAGCGGCTTGATCCCTACACTATCGGGCGGGTCCGCGGCGCGCATGACAATGACTACACTGCCGGCGCGATCTGCGCCAAGGTCGCGCGGTATGCTGATCGCATTCATCATCCGGAGCGGCTAACCAAAAGCTACCAGCGGACCGGCCCGAAAGGCTCAGGCCAGTTCCGGGAGATCCCGTTTGAGGACGCCTTAAACGAGACGGCCGAAGCGCTCCTGAAGGCCGAGACGAAATATGGCTCCGAAACGGTGTGGCCCTATTTCTACGCTGGCACGATGGGCCAGATCCAGCGGGACTCCATCCATCGCCTGCGCCACGCCAAAAAGTACAGCTATCAGCACTCCACCATCTGCGTGACGCTGGCATGGAACGGCTTTATTGCCGGTACTGGTGCATTGCGCGGCGCGGATCCCCGGGAGATGCGGGCGGCGGACGTGGTCGTCATCTGGGGCACCAACCCCGTCTCCACCCAGGTCAACGTTATGACCCACGCCGCCCACGCGCGGAAGGATCATGGCGCCAAGATCGTGGTTGTCGATACTTACCTTACCGACACGGCCCGCCAAGCCGACATATTCCTCTGC
>CAYYSC010000442.1:0-3293 GCA_964474065.1 uncultured Rhodospirillales bacterium
CGGCACGGCAGACGCCGTTCTTAGCGACATGGCGCCATCGACCACAGGGCATAAGGCAACGGACCAGTTGCGCGTCGCGGCATTGGCAGAGCTTGCTTACGACGTCGCGCGGGCCGTACTCGCGCCTAATGGGATATTCGTGGTCAAACTCTTTCAGGGCGGAGCGCACGGCGACCTGCTCGCAAGTCTGAAACGGGATTTCGACCAGGTTCGCCACGCAAAGCCGCCGGCGAGCCGGAAAGATTCCTCGGAACTCTACTTGGTCGCACAGGGCTTCCGCGGCACTCCGCCCACCGACGACGGTACGCCTTAGAATTGGACGAATCGCAGATCGGGTGTATAGGACCGCGTCAACCCTGCCTCGCCCGAACAGGATGCTTCCGGGCCACTACTTGAGGGCTGACATGCCGGACACGCTTCCTCCCCGCGATCCCAGCGCGATTCCCGTGGCGCTGACTTTCGACGACGTCTTGCTTCGCCCCGCCGCCTCCGCTGTTTTGCCGGGGGAGGCCAGTACCCGCACCCGCCTGACCCGCGAAATCCAGCTGGGCATTCCGCTCGTGGCTTCGGCGATGGACACGGTGACGGAAGCCGCGATGGCTATCGCGATGGCCCAGGCCGGCGGCATTGGCGTCGTTCACAAGAATCTCTCGATTGAACGCCAAGCCGACGAAGTGCGCCGCGTAAAGAAGTTCGAGAGCGGCATGGTGGTGAACCCGGTCACTATCGGCCCCAATCAGACCCTGGCGGACGCCCTGCACCTGATGGAACGGTACCGGATCTCCGGCATCCCCGTGGTGCAAGAGGGGTCGGGACGTTTGGTCGGCATCCTGACTAACCGGGACGTGCGCTTCGCCACCAATCCGGACGAGCCGGTGCTTTCGCTCATGACCCGGGATGTGATCACGGTTCGCGAGGGTGTAACCCAGGAAGATGCAAAGCGTCTTTTGCACCAGCACCGGATCGAGAAACTGGTAGTGGTCGACAACCACCATCGCTGCATTGGTTTGATCACTGTCAAGGATATCGAGAAGGCAGCACTGAATCCGAATGCAGCCAAGGATCCGCACGGGCGGCTGCGTGTGGCGGCCGCTACTGGCGTGGGGGCCGAAGGCATTGCACGGGCGGAGGCGTTGTTTGACGCGGAGGTCGATGTGCTGATTGTCGATACCGCACACGGCCATTCCGAAGGCGTCATGAAGGCGGTGCAGGCCATTCGCAGGATGTCGAACTACACGCAGGTCGTTGCAGGCAATGTGGCAACGGCCGAGGCGGCGCGGGCGCTGATCGACTGCGGCGCGGACGGCGTCAAGATCGGCATCGGCCCCGGGTCGATTTGCACGACGCGGGTCGTGGCGGGTGTAGGCGTGCCGCAACTGACCGCCGTGATGGAATGCGCGGAGGTCTGCGAGGCGGCTGGTGTGCCTGCAATCGCGGATGGCGGCATCCGGGCATCCGGCGATCTGGCGAAGGCGATTGCGGCAGGGGCGGATTGCGTCATGGTCGGCTCGTTGTTTGCCGGCACCGACGAAAGCCCGGGAGAAGTCTTCCTTTATCAGGGCCGCTCCTACAAATCCTATCGCGGCATGGGCTCGGTCGGCGCAATGGCGCGCGGCTCTGCGGACCGTTACTTCCAGCAGGAAGTGAACGACGCCCTGAAGCTCGTGCCGGAAGGCGTCGAGGGTCAGGTGGCCTACAAAGGCCCGGCCGGCAATGTAATCCACCAGCTCGTGGGCGGGCTGAGGGCGGCAATGGGCTATACCGGCAACGGGTCTATTGAAGAAATGAAGCGCAACTGCCAGTTCCAGCGCATCACCAACGCCGGTCTGCGCGAGAGCCACGTTCACGACATCACCGTTACCCGCGAGCCGCCGAATTACCAGATCGGGCCTAGGGCTTAGGGGGCGCAGCTTGTCCAACCGTATCCTTATTCTCGATTTCGGCAGCCAGGTAACTCAGCTCATCGCCCGCCGGGTGCGCGAGGCCGGCGTCTATTGCGAGATCTGGCCGTTCTTCCGGGGCGAGCCCGCCGCCGTCCGGGCGTTCGATCCGGCGGGCGTGATCCTCTCCGGCGGGCCCGCCTCGGTTGAGGATGCGGCGTCGCCCCAGGTGCCGCACGGGCTGTTCGAGACGGGTCTACCGGTGCTCGGCATCTGCTATGGGCAGCAGGCGATGACGAAGGCGCTGGGGGGCGCCGTGGAAGGATCGAGCGAGCGGGAATTCGGGCGGGCCGAGGTGATGGTGCAAGCGAGCTCGCCGCTCTTCGAGGGTACCTGGCAGCCGGGCGAACGCCACTTGGTTTGGATGAGCCATGGCGACCGGGTTACGCATCTCGCTCCCGGCTTTGCAGTGGTCGGCGTCAGCGAGCACGCGCCCTTTGCCGCCATCGCGGACGAGGGGCGCCATCTTTACGGCGTGCAGTTCCATCCGGAGGTTGTGCACACGCCGGACGGCGCCCGGCTGTTATCCAATTTCGTGCACCGCATCTGCGGTTGCGACGGCGCATGGACGATGGCGGCGTTCCGCGAGCAGGAGATAGCCAAGATCCGCGAGCAAGTGGGCAGCGCCAAGGTAATCTGCGGCCTGTCGGGGGGAGTGGACTCGGCCGTTGCCGCCGTGCTGGTTCACGAGGCCATCGGCGACCAGCTTACCTGTATTTTCGTCGATACCGGCCTGCTGCGGGCGGGTGAGGCGGAGCAGGTGGTGAGCCTATTCCGCGAGCATTATAACATCCCCCTGGTCCATGCGGACGCGAGCGAGACGTTCCTCGAACGGCTCAGTGGTGTCAGCGATCCCGAGCAGAAGCGCAAGATCATTGGCGGGACCTTCATCGACGTGTTCGACGCGGAGGCCGCCAGGATCGGCGGAGCGGAGTATCTGGTGCAGGGCACGCTATACCCGGACGTGATCGAGAGCGTCTCGGCGCTTGGCGGTCCGTCGGTCACCATCAAATCGCACCATAATGTCGGCGGTCTGCCGGAGCGGATGCAACTCAAGCTGCTGGAACCGCTGCGCGAGTTGTTCAAGGACGAGGTGCGGGCGCTGGGTCGCGAACTGGGCCTGGACGAAGCGTTCGTCGGCCGCCATCCGTTCCCTGGCCCGGGCCTTGCCATCCGCACCCCGGGGGAGATCACGGCGGAAAAACTCGCCGTATTGCGTGAGGCGGACCGGATCTATCTGGAAGAAATCCGGGCCGCCGGCCTTTATGACCGGATCTGGCAGGCATTTGCGGTGCTGCTGCCGGTGCGCACCGTGGGCGTGATGGGCGACCAGCGTACCTACGAATACGCGTG
>CAYYSC010000443.1:0-3277 GCA_964474065.1 uncultured Rhodospirillales bacterium
CGGCAATCCCCTCAGCTTCCAACGACTCTTTCGCGTCCATCGCGATTGCCACTTCCGAGCCGCTGGCAACCAGGGTCACGGCAGGCGTGCCGCCGGGTGCCTCCGCCAGAATATAAGCGCCGGTGCGGCAGCGGTTCTCCGTGTCCGCCTCGGTCCGGAGCAGTTTCACATTCTGCCGAGTCAAAGCCAGCGCACTCGGCGCCCGGGTCTGCTCCAGCGCTAGTTGCCAGCATTCGGCGGTCTCAACCGCGTCAGCCGGCCGAAACACCAGCAGATTGGGAATGGCACGGAGGGCTGCAAGGTGCTCGACCGGCTGGTGAGTCGGTCCGTCCTCGCCGAGGCCGATACTGTCGTGCGTCAGCACGTGAATGACCCGGATTCCCATCAAAGCAGCCAGCCGGATCGCCGGCCGATTGTAGTCACTGAACACTAGAAAAGTGCCGCCGTAGGGAATTACCCCCCCGTGCAGCGCCATGCCGTTCATGGCGGCGGCCATCGCATGCTCACGCACGCCATAATAGATGTACCGGCCGTTCGGTGCATCCGGCGTTTGCGGGGCCAGTGCCCGGGTCTTCGTATTGTTGGAACCCGTAAGGTCAGCAGAGCCCCCGACCATCCAGGGCACAACGTCCACCAACGTCTCCAGCACTTCCTGGGATGCCGCACGCGTTGCCGGGCCCTTCCCCGATTCCCGCATGGCGGTCTTGATCTCGTGAATACGCGCGTCGAGGCTGGCATTGACCACGCCGTCCAGCCGCGCCAGGAACTCCATCTTGCGATCGGACTGCTCTAACCGGGTCTGCCAGGCGGCTTGCTCTTCCGCGGAGCTGGTGCCGGCCTCGCGCCAAAGGCTCAGAACCTCGTCAGGAATAACGAACGGCTCCGCATCCCAACCGAGCGCCTTCCGCGTGGCTGTAACCTCTTCCTTGCCCAGGGGCGCACCGTGCACCCCCGATGTGCCGGATTTGTTCGGAGCCCCAAAACCGATGGTCGTCTCGCACCGGATCAGCGAGGGCCGGGCATCCGCCTTGGCTGCAGCGATTGCCGCCGCAATGGCAGCCGGATCGTGGCCGTCCACCCTTTCGACATGCCAACCGTAGGCTTGGAACCGCCCGGTGTGGTCATCCGAGACCGCGAGCGAGGTCGGCCCGTCAATCGAAATGCCGTTGTCGTCAAACAGCACGATTAAACGTCCCAGGCGTTGATGACCGGCAAGGCTGCATGCTTCATGGCTAATACCTTCCATGAGGCAACCATCGCCCGCGATTACATAAGTAAAGTGATCGACCAGATCGGAGCCATAATCGGCCCGCAAATACCGCTCCGCCAGCGCCATGCCGACCGCATTAGCCAAGCCCTGGCCAAGAGGGCCGGTTGTCGTCTCTATACCTGCCAGGTGACCATATTCCGGATGGCCGGCTGTGGGTGCGTCCAACTGACGGAAATTCCGGATTGCCTCAATCGTGCAATCCTCATAACCGGTCAGATAAAGGAGGCTGTAAAGGAGCATGGAGCCATGCCCGGCGGACAGGACAAACCGGTCCCGGTCTGGCCAACCCGGTTCGGCCGGATTGTATTTCAAGAACTGAGTGAACAGAACCGTCGCAACCTCCGCCATGCCCATTGGCATGCCAGGATGCCCGCTATTCGCAGCCTGAACGGCGTCCATCGACAAGGCGCGAATAGCATTAGCCATCGCTTGAAGTCGGTCGGCTTGGATGGTGGGAGCCTGCGGCATGCGCTGCAATCGAACTCCAATTAGGATCGGCAGGGAAAGGAACGCGCCACGGCCAAACCCAGTCGACAGCGCGGGCGGAAAATGCCTGCCTTCCGTTACAGCGTCAAGCGTGCCATCGTGCGGTAGAGAGGGGCGGATTCGATGCCGGACGTAACCTTCACAATCGCGCAGCGTCGCTACACGCTGCGTTGCGCGCCGGGCCAGCAGGAACACTTGCGCGCGACAGCGGCGGAACTGGACCGGCGGGTCAACGCCCTTGCCGCGCAGATGAAAGGAGCGGACGATCGGCACTTATTGGTGCTAACGGCGATCGGCCTGCTGGATGCGCTGGAGGACACCGCCGCCGACCGTCGGGAAGCGGAAGCTTTACGGGCCTGGGCAACCGGCGTGGCCGGGCGGTTGGAAGGCATGGTTGCCGCACTCGATCAGCTTGTGACAGAAGCGAAAAATGACTAAATACACAGCGTGGGGCTGCTTGGTTCGCTAGGTCCACAATGCCCCGGGGTCGATAGCCTCTGGTCCAGGGAGTTGCCGCTGTCGCGATCTTGGTCGCGTCATGTGACGCCCACCTGTTTATACGGACCCAGGAGCTTGTTTCCACCAGCGGCCAAAGTGGCTCCACTGCGCCGACCGCCGCTTTCCTGAAAAGATGCTGCGGAACGGTTTGTTTATCAATGAGTGCATCGGATTTCCGGTTATTGTTTGTCGGCGATGTGGTTGGGCGCTCCGGCAGGGACGCTCTCGAAGCGCATTTGCCGGGCCTCATTGAAAAGCATTCACCGGAATTCGTAATCGTAAACGGCGAAAACTCCGCTCACGGCTTTGGGATCACCGCCGCGATTTGCGAACAGATGTTCGCATTGGGCGTCGGTGTCATTACCACCGGCAACCATGTTTGGGACCAGCGGGAAATCATCGGGTTCATCGACTCGGAACCGCGTCTGCTCCGCCCGCTGAATTATCCGAAAGGCACGCCCGGGCAAGGCTTCCGCCTCGCACAGGGCCGCACGGGCAAGCGGGTGCTCGTGGTCAATGTCATGCTGCGCCTGTTCATGGATTCCCTGGACGACCCGTTTACCGCCGTCGATTCAATTTTGACGCGGGCACCGCTGGATCGCGCGGTCGACGCCGTGCTGGTGGATGTACACGGCGAAGCAACGAGCGAGATGATGGCCATGGGCCATTATCTCGATGGTCGCGTGAGTGCGGTGATCGGCACCCATACCCATGTGCAGACGGCAGATGAGCGGATCTTGGCAGCGGGAACCGGCTATCTTACTGATGCCGGCATGACCGGTAGCCGTGACGCGGTGATTGGCAATCAGAAGGCGGCGGCGCTGGAGCGTTTCTTGACGCAGCTGCCGGTGCGCCTGGAAGCGGCAAAGCGAGAGCCGTTTCTTTGCGGAGTTTTGTTGACCCTTAACCAAGAGACAGGCCGCTGTGAGGCGATCGAGCGCATTCAGGAGGCTTCATGAAACCCTCGACCCGTGGGCAGAGTAGCTAGTGAAAATGAATTTTATCGAAGAATTGAGCTGGCGG
>CAYYSC010000444.1:0-3259 GCA_964474065.1 uncultured Rhodospirillales bacterium
CCCTTCAATGTCGTCGCCGGCCTGGCAAACCGGGAAATCCGCCTTGGCCGTTCACTGAAAGCGGGCATGTGGGTGACGACCGGCAGTTGTACCGGCCTGGAAATTGTCGAGCCGGGCGACGAGGTCGTCGCCGAATACGGCGAATTGGGAAAGGTTGAGGTCACGATCGAGAGCGAGAGCGAGAGTGCATGAGCAACCCGGAGCTTGCCAAACGCCTTTGGGCTGCCCGCCGGGACGGGCATGTCATTGAGATTGCGGAAAACGATGTCCCGGCCAACGAGTTCATCTCCTACGGCACGCAACTGGCCGCTGTGGCGGCAAGTGGCATGGAGCGGGTAGGCTGGAAGGTTGGATCGACTTCGGCTGAAGCGCAGAAGCTGCTTGGCACCAAGAGTCCCGGTGCTGCGCCCTTGCTGCGCCCCTATTGCTATGGAAACGGGGCGGAAATCCCGATTCATGCGGCCCATCAGCCAGCCGTGGAAGGCGAGTTTGTCCTGCGGTTCAACCGGGACCTGCCGGTGCGGGCGGAGGGCTACCTGGAATGGGAAGTGCTGGAGGCGATCGATGCGGTGGCGCCGGGGGTGGAGGTCGTCGGCTCGCGGCGGGCCGGCGGTCTGTTCGGGCAGGGCCGGCTGCTGGTGAATGCGGATTTCGGCGCGAACATCGCGTTTGCCCGCGGCGAGTGGGTGACACCCCTGAAGGGCTTTGACTTGGCAAGCACGGGCGTGGAACTTTACGTGAACGGTGACCAGACGGCTGAGGGAACTGGCGCCGTGGCCCTTGGGTCGCCGTTGAATGTCGCGGTCTGGCTGGCCAATCATCTCAACCATCGCAGTCTTGGCATCAAAGCGGGCGAGGTTGTGGCGACCGGTACCTGCACCGGGGTCAAGCCGGTCAAGGCGGGAGACCGGGTGCGCGTGGATTTCGGGCCCTTGGGCGATCTGGAAGTGAGCTTTATCGAGGCATGAGCAACGTTGTCTCCACCGAAATGCGGGGTGATATTGCGCTCCTCATTCTGAACCGGCCCGAATCGTTGAACGCGCTGACCCGTGAACTAGCGCGAGGGATTGCCGAAACACTAATTGCGCTGGATGGCGACCCCGGTGTGAAAGGGATCGTTCTGACGGGCGCGGGCGACCGCGCTTTCTGTGCCGGGGTCGACCTGCAGGAAGCCCGTGGCGTGCAGGTCCAGGACGTTGAGGGTTGGTTCGGCGATGTCTGCAACGTCTACCGGCAAATCCTTCTGACTGAAAAGCCGGTAATCGCCGCCATTAACGGCGTGGCGACGGGGGGCGGCTTTCAAATGTGCCTCGTCTCAGACCTCCGCGTGGGCCACGAGGGCGTCCGTCTCGGCCAACCGGAAATTAACGCGGGTATTCCCAGCGTTATGGGCTCCTACTGGATGAGCCTGCATCTGGGCTGGTCGATGAACCAGGAATTGTCTATGACGGGCCGGATGATGGACGCGGCGGAGGCAAAGCACTACGGCCTGCTGAACCGGGTCGTTGCGCGGGAAGACCTGGTCCCGACCGCCTGCGAACTGGCCGAACATCTGGCTGGCAAGCTGCCGACGGCCTGGGCGCGGACCAAGAAACGCTTCCGCGAAGTGGCGCTCAGGGGCTTTGACGAAGCCTTCCGAGCGGGCGTGCTGGGGCAGCAGGAGGCCTTCGCCAAGGGTGAGCCGCAGGCGTTTATCGACGCTTTCTTCGCTGCAAAAAGCGGCCAGTAGGGCGCCCTGCCGTCTCAGTGGACGGCTTTGCCGGTGCCCTCCCAGTAGGGCTTGCGCAACTCCGTCTTCAGGATCTTGCCTGCACCCGAGAGCGGCAACGGGTCGGTGACGAAATCAACGCCGCGCGGGCACTTGAAGCCGGCGATGAGCGTGTGGGCGTGGGCGATGATCTCCTCCGCGCTCGCATTTCCCCCCTCCTTCAGCCGGACGATCGCATGCACCCGCTCGCCCCATTTCTCATCAGGCACGCCGATGACGGCGCATTCGGCGACCGCGGGGTGCAGATGGACCGCGCTTTCTACCTCCGCCGAATAGACATTCTCTCCGCCGGTGATGATCATGTCTTTCATCCGGTCGACGACATAAATGTAGCCGTCATCGTCCATGTAACCGCCGTCGCCGGAGTGCATCCAGCCGCCGCGCAAAGCCTGCGCCGTCAATTCCGGTTGACGCCAGTAGCCCTGCATCACGTTTGCGCCGCGCACGCAGATCTCGCCGACCATGCCGCGGGGCACTTCGTTGTCGTTCTCGTCCCGGATCTCCACCTCGACGCCCGGTGCGGACCGGCCGACCGAGCGGAACTTGTAGGCAAGCGGCCCCTCGAACACATGGCTTTCGGGGCCGTTGGTGGAGGTCAGCGGCGCGCACTCCGTCTGGCCATATGCGTGGTAAAACCGGACATCTGGCATCAATTCCATTGCGCGCACGATCACGGCCTCCGGCATGGGGGAGGCGCCGTAGGCCAGACGTTTGAAACTCGAGAGATCGTATCTTTCAACGTCGGGATGGTTTACGGTCATATTGACCATGGTCGGCACCAGCAGCGTGTCCGTAACTCCCCAGCGCTGTATCGCGTCCAGGGTTCCTTCCGGTGAGAACATCGGGATGAAGTAGTGTTCGCCGCCCATCTGCGTGTATCCGAATACCGCGACGCAGTCGGCGATATGAAACATCGGCGGAGCATGCAGGTACCGCGCCCCGATCTCATAATGAAACACCGCCATGGTGTTGAAGGCATTGTAGATCAGGTTGCGGTGGCTCAGCATCACCCCTTTGGAGCGCCCGGTAGTGCCGCCGGTATAGAACAGGCCCGCCAGGTCTTCGTATCCGGCTTCGGCATCCGGCGCGGGAGCAGCCGTTTCCAGGATATGCTCGTAGCCGAGCATGCCGTCCGGCGCAGCGTCGTCGCCCAGGTACACCACCTGCTCCACGCGAGGCAGCTTCCCCTCCAGCGCCTTCAGTACCGGGGCGAACTGCGCGTCGATGAACAACAGCTTGGCTTCGGAATCGTTGAGCCAGAATGCGATCTCTGGCGGGGCGAGGCGGATGTTGATCGGAACGAACACGCCGCCTGCCCAGGCGGTAGCGTAGAAAAACTCGAAATAGCGGTCGCTGTTCAGTGACAGGATCGCGGCCCGGTCGCCCTGTTCGAGGCCAAGGTCATGCATGGCGCCCGCGAGCCTCTCCACCCGGTCCAGCGTCTCGCCCCAGGTGCGCCGCCGTTCCGTACCGTCCGGCGCCAACATGCAG
>CAYYSC010000445.1:0-3250 GCA_964474065.1 uncultured Rhodospirillales bacterium
GGCTCACCCACAGGCCGTCCCCCGTCGCGAGATGGACGAGGTCCGGGTCGAAGGGGTCGACGGCGACGTCGAGGACGGAGTGGACACGGGGCTGGTCCAGCTGGAAGACCTGCTGCCAGGTCTCGCCACCGTCGCGGGTGCGGAAGGCGCCGTCGGGGTAGACCGCGGCGTACACCGTGTCCGGATCGGTGGGATCGACGGCGAGACCCCGCACGTCGGCCTTCGTCTGCCCGGCGTCCGCCGATCTTCTGGCCAAGATGACGCATGGCCTTGCCGACGACCTCGCCACCACCGCCCTGCTGGCAACGGACAAGCCGGTGATGGTCTGTCCGACCATGAACGTCATGATGTGGCAGCATCCGGCTACCCAGGCGAACATGCAAGCGCTGGAAGCACGGGGCGTCCTTCGGGTCGGGCCCGGCGCAGGCAATCTGGCCTGCGGCGAGGTTGGCAGCGGGCGACTGGCGGAAGTAATGGATATTGTCGCCGCCATCGAAAACTTTTTCGCGACCGGCAATGCCCACCTGCCCGGCCCTCTGACGGGAAGGCACGCCCTCGTCACCAGTGGCCCGACGTGGGAGGCCATCGATCCCGTCCGCTATATCGGCAACCGCTCCAGCGGCAAGCAGGGTCACGCCATCGCCGGGGCGCTGGCGAAACTCGGCGCACGCACGACCCTGGTTTCCGGCCCTACCTGGGAGCCGGATCCGCCCGGCGTCAACATGGTTCGCATCGAGAGCGCCCGGGATATGTACGACGCCTGCCATACTGCCTTGCCAGCAGACGTTGCCGTCTGCGCCGCCGCCGTTGCGGACTGGCGGTTAGACAAGGACACGCAGAAGAAGATCAAAAAAGATCAGAGCGGGCCGCCGATGCTGTCCCTGGTGGAGAACCCGGACATTCTCGCGAGCCTCGGTCAGGCCGGGAACAAACGGCCGAAGCTGGTCGTTGGCTTCGCGGCGGAGACTGGCAACGTCGTCGCCTATGCCCGGGAGAAGCTCGCACGCAAGGGCTGCGATTGGATGGTCGCCAACGACGTCTCCCCGGGAACCGGCACATTCGGCGGCAACGAAAACACCGTCCATTTGGTATCGGCCAAAACCGTCGAAGACTGGCCGCGCATGAGCAAGACAGAAGTGGCCGAACGCCTCGCCGCCAGAATTGCCGAAACGCTGGCCGGAGCGGCGGAGTGAGCCCAGAGCCGCTCAGCATTCCAATCCACGTGCTGGACCACGCTGCCGGCCTGCCGCTGCCCAGGTATGCAACGGCGGATGCGGCCGGCGCCGACCTGCTCGCCGCCATCCCGGCAGCCGAGCCGGTCGAGTTGGGTCCAGGCGAGCGGGCGCTGGTGCCGTGCGGCATAGCGCTGGCCCTGCCCCGCGGCTACGAGGCCCAGGTGCGGCCCCGCTCGGGACTGGCCTTCCGCCACGGCGTTACGGTCCTGAACGCGCCCGGCACCATCGACGCGGACTATCGGGGAGAGGTTGGGGCGATGCTGATCAATCTCGGCGCTGCCGCCTTTACCATTGAACGCGGCATGCGAATTGCGCAATTGGTGGTGGCACCGGTGACACGCGCCGTCTGGCAACCGCTCGAAAACCTGAATGCGACGGAACGGGGTGCCGGAGGCTTCGGCTCTACCGGTTTCTCCGGAAGCAAGACATGATCGACTGGACCGACGACCAACTGGAACGCTACTCCCGGCACATCCTCCTTCCGGAGGTCGGCGGCCTGGGACAGGAAAAGCTTCTCGAAGCCTCGGTACTCGTCGTCGGGGCGGGCGGGCTCGGCGCGCCGCTCTTGCAATATCTGGCTGCGGCCGGGGTGGGACGGCTCGGCGTCATTGACGGCGATACGGTGGACTTGTCGAACCTGCAGCGGCAAGTGATCCACCGGAGCCAGGACGTCGGCGTGCCCAAGGTCGAGAGCGCTGGCCGGATGGTCCGAGACCTGAACCCGGACATCACGCTCGATCTCTATCAGGAACGCCTGACAGCGGCGAACGCCATGGATATGGTTGCCCAGTACAATGTCACCGCCGACGGCACGGACAATTTCCCGACCCGGTATTTGCTCAACGATGCCTGTCATTTCGCAGGGAAAACGTTGGTTTCCGGCGCACTGCTCCGGTTCGAGGGGCAGCTTTCGGTCTTCAAGTCCCATCTGGGCGAACCCCATCCCTGTTACCGGTGCCTCTTCCCCGAAGCGCCGGCGCCCGGCACCGTTCCCACTTGCTCCGAGGCGGGCGTGTTCGGCGCGGTGGCCGGCGCTGTCGGCACGCAGCAGGCGGTCGAGGTGCTGAAGGAGCTGCTGGGCATCGGCGAAAGCCTTTCGGGCCGGTTCATGATGTACGACGGCCTCTACACCGCCTGGCAGAGCATCAAGCTGCGCAAGAATCCGGCCTGCCCGCTTTGCGGCCAACAGCCGACCATCAGGGATCTTTCCGCCCATGACTGACGGGAAACCGGTGCTCGGCATGATCATTCAGAGCGGTGCCGTCGACCGCATTCACTACGCTCTGCTGTTCGCAGCGGGAGCGGCGGCAGCGGGACAGCCCGTGACCCTGTTCATCACCATGGCCGGATGCCGGGCCTTCGAAGGCTTGGCCTCCATGCTGCCGGCGGAGGACGGGGGGAGCCCTGACGCCTACGAGGCAAACCTGAAGGCAAAGGGTATCGCCGGTTTCGCCGAATTGTGGGAAAGCCTGGAGCTTCTCGGCGTGCGCTTTCAGGCGTGCGATACGGGACTCAGCGCCGCCGGCGTGAAAGCGCCGGATGGCGTTGAGGTTACAGGCGTGGTCGGCTTTCTCTCCGACATTGGGCCGGACGCACAGATCGTTTGGGTTTGACGGCGCCCCTTCCCCAAGCGAGCATACGCCAAGCCAGAACACGCATCCGAGGAATGCTCCCATGGGGAAACTGAACGGTAAGGTCGCGGTCATCACCGGGGCGGCGCGCGGGATCGGCGCAGCGGCCTCGCGCCTGTTCGCCAGCGAAGGGGCCAAGCTGGTGCTGGCGGATGTGCTGGAACAGCCGCTGGAGGCCTTGGTCAAGGAAATCGGCCCGAACGCGGTTGCGATGCCAACTGACGTCACCAACGAGAACCAAGTCAAATCCTTGATGGCAGAAGCGGTCTCCAGTTTCGGCTCGCTCGACATCACGCTGCTCAACGCCGGCATCGAAGGTGCGCTGGAGCCGATCACCGACTACGACCCGATGACCTTCGACCGGGTGATGGCCGTCAACGTGCG
>CAYYSC010000446.1:0-3245 GCA_964474065.1 uncultured Rhodospirillales bacterium
GGCCCGGGCCGATGGCCGCGCCTGAGCCGACGTTAACGATGGAGCCAATACCCTGCTCCTTCATGTCCGGCAGCACGAGTTTGGAAAGAATGAAAGGCGCATGGACATTGATCGCGAAACAGCGCAGCCAACGATTGGTCGGATAATTCTCGGTGGGCAGGTAGTAGTTCAGCGCCGCATTATTGACGAGGATGGTGACCGGCCCGAATGCCTCGCGCGCCTTGGCGATCAACTCTTCGCAGCTTTCCTCGATGCTGACGTCGGAGGTGATGGGGACGGCTTCCCCGCCCTTCTCCTTGATCTTCTCGACTGTCCGGGCCAGCGAGCCCTCCAGCATTTTGTGATCGCCCTCGTGCAGGGTCCGCGCGGTGCAGACGACGCGTGCGCCCTCGCTCGCGAACAGTTCGGCGATGTACTGGCCGATACCCCGGCTGGCGCCGGTGACGACGGCGGTGCGGCCGCTGAGTTTGCCCATAGGTCGAATGCTCCGGTTGTCATTGACTTCGGGGCGCATCCTAAGGCCGCGGGCGGCAATTGGCGAGAGCCACGACCGCTTGATTTCCGGCCTCCCATGGGCTCAAACCCCCTTGGACCGGGCGAAGCATGACCCGTAGAGGAAGCGGCATGGCAGAGACTTACGATCTTGCGGTGGTTGGGGCCGGCATTTGCGGTCTGGCCCATGCCTGGGCGGCAGCGAAGCGCGGCTTGCGCGTCATCGTACTGGAGCGGGAAAACGCCGCCAACGGCGCCTCGATCCGCAATTTCGGCTTCATCACCGTTACCGGCCAGCAACAAGGCGATACGTGGTGCCGCGCCATGCGCAGCCGCGACCTGTGGCAGGAGGCTTGCCAGGCGGCGGACATTCCGGTGGTGCAACAGGGTCTCGTCATGGTCGGCCAGCGTCCGGAAGCGGTGCCGGTGCTCGAAGCCTTTAGCGTCACCCCCATGGGAGAGGGTTGCGAACTGCTGGCGCCGGAGGGGTTTTCCCGACGGTTCCCCATGCTGAGGCCGGAGAGGCTTGCAGGCGCGCTCTATAGCCCCCACGAGCTGCGGGTCGAATCCAGGGAAGCGATCCCACGCCTCGCCGCCTGGCTGGCGGAAGCGCACGGCGTCGCGTTCCGTTACGGTGTGGCCGTGCGCGCCGTCGCGCCTCCGCAGATCGAGACGGCCGCAGGGTCGATCGAGGCAGGAGCGGCCGTGGTCTGTCCCGGTGACGATTTTGCCAGCCTGTTTCCCGAACGGCTCGTGGCCTACGGCTTGACCCGCTGCCGTCTTCATATGCTGCGCGTCGCCCCGCCGCAGCAGGACTATCGTCTGCCGGCGGCAGTGATGTCCGACCTGGGGCTGGTCCGCTACCTCGGCTATGCGGAATTGCCGGAAGCCGCGGCGCTGCGGTCCGTTCTCGAAGGAGAGCAGCCGGAACATTTGGCTCAGGGGATACACCTCATCGCGGTGCAGAGCGGTGATGGCTCCATGATCATCGGCGACTCCCATCACTACGGCGACCCGCCGCCCCCTTTCGCCGACGAGCGTGTGGACGAATTGATCCTGGAGGAATTCCGTTCCGTCGCCGGCATCGCCGCGCCCCGCGTGATCCAGCGTTGGAACGGCACCTATGCCTCCGCCAGCGACCGCACCATGCTGACGGATGCTCCGGCGGTGAACGTGCGGCTGGTAGTCATCAGCAGCGGCACGGGCGCCTCCACGTCTTTCGCAATCGGCGAAGAAACCATTTCCGATCTGTTCGGTTGAGAGAAGGGCACAAGAAACGTGACCGACTTGAAAGCCGTCATCTTCGATTGGGCGGGCACCGTTGTCGACTATGGCTCGCGCGCGCCGATGGGCGCGTTCGTCGAGGTATTCAGACGTTTCGGCGTACCGCTGACCATCGAGCAAGCGCGTGGCCCGATGGGCCTGCCGAAGCGCGATCATATCGCGGCGCTGGGCCGGCTGGCGCATGTGCCCGGCGCCTGGAAGGAAGCAAACGGCACCGACTGGGCCGAAGCGGCTATCGACGCGATCTACGCGGTGTTCGTCCCGATGAACGCGGACGTGGTGCTGGACTACGCCGATCTGATCCCCGGAGCCGCGGAAACGGCAGCCGCGCTGCGGGCAAGGGGCCTGAAGATCGGCTCCACCACCGGACATACCCGGGAAATTATGGAGCCTTTGCTTCCACGGGCAGCGGAGCAGGGCTTCACGGCGGACAGTTTGGTATGCGCTGGTGACCTGCCATTCGGGCGGCCGACACCGCTCAACATCTATAGGACCTTTCTCGACCTGGCCGTCTGGCCCGCCCATGCCTCCATCAAGGTCGACGACACCGTGCCCGGCATCGCTGAGGGCCGCAGCGCGGGCACCTGGACCGTGGGCATCACACTCTCCGGTAACGGCGTCGGGCTTTCGCAAGAAGAGGTGCTGGCACTCAGCAACGAGGAGCGCGCCGCCCGGATCGAGCGGGCGGCGGCGCCCCTGAAGGCCGCGGGAGCGGACTACATCATCGACAGCGTTGCCGACTTGCTGCCCGTCGTGGAAGCGATCGAGGCCAGGTTGGCAGCCGGCGAGGGGCCGGCGGTCGCAGCTTGAGGCTACGGGGCGCGCCCTCGAAATCCGCGGATTCAGCGCCCCTTGAACACAGGCTTCCGCTTCTCCGCGAAGGCGCGCATCGCCTCCTTGCTGTCCTCGTACTTACCAAGATCGCCGGTCATCGACTGCTCGAAGCGGTAGCCGTCGCGGATCGACATTTCCTCAATGGTATTGAGGGCGTGCTTGGCCAGCGACATGGCGACCGGGCTCTTGGAGGCGATCTCCTCCGCCAGCTTCATTGCCTCGGGCATCAAGTCCGCCAACGGAACGCACTTCTCAACCGCGTTCAAGTCTGCGAGTTCCTGTCCGCTCAAGCGCAGGCCAGTGAACATCATCCGGCGCGTCTTGGAATGGCCGAACAGGCGCATGGTGTGCCGGCCGCCGCCAAGCAGACCCACATCAATTTCCGGCAAGCCGAGGCGCGCTTCTTCCGCCGCCAGCAGAATATCGCACGACGCCGCCACAGCGAGGCCTGCCCCCAACGCCGGGCCGTTGATTGCCGCGATGACCGGCTTTTTGCACTCCATGATGGAATGGAAGCATTCGCGCGCATGGCGGCTCCCCTGCCAATGCTCGCCCGGCCCCCGCTCCTTGCCCGCCCGGCCGCGGATGTCGGCCCCGGCGGAAAAGCACTTGCCCTCCCCCGTCAGCACGGCAAC
>CAYYSC010000447.1:0-3231 GCA_964474065.1 uncultured Rhodospirillales bacterium
TTCTTCACGTCTTCCAGCGCGCGTTCGGCCAATTTGTCGGCCGGAAGATGATGGGCGCAGTTGCAATAGGTGGGGATGCGTTCGCGGAAGCCGCCGAGCAGCTTTGCCACCGGCAGGCCCGCCGACTTTCCCTTGATATCCCACAGGGCGAAATCGACGGCACCAATTGCGAGGCGCATCAGGCCTTCGCCGCCCCGGCGCGGCGCGGCCTCGTACATTGCTTGCCAGGCTTCCGTGGTCAGGCGCGGGTCCCGCCCATTCAGCGCGGGGGCGATCAGATCGCGGATCAGGGCGCTAAGGATTGGCGCGGTCGTCGCGGTTGCCGTCGCGAAGCCCATGCCGGTGAGGCCGTCGGAACTGATCACCTCGACGATCATAATTTCGGAGCCGTAATTGGCGTCGCCGGCTCCCGGCGCGCGATGGCGGCGGACGGCAATATCGGTGATTTGCATGACCCATCCTGATGCAACAAGCTATACACGAAAGCATTGCCAAGCTCAGCCCCTGCAGCAAGCGGGATCCGCAAGGACGCTATGCGCTGCGCGCAAGCGCGATTTGCGCCGTGCCTAAAGATGAGGCGGCGGCTAAGCCACCGCCTTCTCCGCACCGCGCATGAATTCGTAGAGGTGCTGGTCGACCGCCTGAATGTCTTCTTCGAACTTGAGGAACACGTTCAAGGTTTCCCGCACCATGTCCGGCTCCAGTTCGCTCGCGTGCAGCAGGAGGAGCACCCGCGCCCAGTCGATGGTTTCGGAAACGCTCGGTTGTTTCTTCAGATCCATCTGGCGGACACTTTGCACGAATTCCACCAGCTGGGTCTTCAGCATATGAGGAATGTCAGGCACTCGCGCCTGTATGATGTCACGCTCCAGGCGGGCATCGGGGAAGGGCACGAACAGGTGCAGGCAGCGCCGCTTCAACGCGTCTGACATGTCGCGAGTGTTGTTGGAGGTCAGGAAGACATAGGGCTTCTGCTTTGCGCGGATCGTGCCCAATTCCGGAACCGTTATCTGGAATTCGGACAGAATTTCCAGCAGGAATGCCTCGAACTCGTGGTCCGATTTGTCCACCTCATCAATCAGCAGCACGCAGCCGTCTTCCTGGCGCAGCGCCTGGAGAAGGGGGCGCGGGGCGAGGAAACGCTCGGAAAAGAAGACATCCGAATGCCGGTGCAGCTGCTCCATGGAAGCAGCAAGACCTTTTGCGCCCTCCAGCACCTCGTCCATCTTGTCTTTCAGGATCTGGGTGTAGAGGAGCTGTTTCGCATAGCGCCATTCGTAAAGCGCCTTGCCTTCGTCCAGCCCCTCATAGCACTGGAGCCGGATCAGCGGCGCTTCGAGGTAGGCGGAAGTGGTGTTGGCCAGTTCGGTCTTGCCGACACCGGCCGGACCTTCGATCAGGACCGGCTTTTCCAACTGGCAGGCGACATAGATCGCCGTGGCGATCGTGCGGGAGCAGATATAGCCCAACTCGGCATAGCCTTGCTGGATGCGCTCGATGGATTGCAGCTTTTCGGCGCGGCTCGCGGCGATATCAGACATAGTGGGGCTACCGACTCCAAACGGCTTCTGTGGGTGGCCGCTACGAGACGACGGCCCTTCAACTTAGGTCGCATCATGCCGACCTGGGCTAGGGGCCGCAAGCGTGGTCGCGCCGGGGTTGGCGCGACGCGCGCCGCAAAATCGCCAGACGCCGTCAAGGGCGGCCCGCCACGATATGCCAGATGTGCCAGTGTTTGGCGGTGCCACGTGGCGTGACGCCGTCGTTTTCTTCTTCATCCAGCAATTCGATCTCCCAGCCCGCGAGCAAGGCCTCGACCTCTTCCCGCGAATGGAATGTCATGCCTTCCCGTCCGAACCAAGTGTCCTTTGGCCCGTAAAGCTGTCCCGAAAATCGTCCCCCGGGGTTCAGCCGATCCCTGATATTCTGCCACACGCGGGGAAACACCTCCGGTGCGCAAAGCGGCAAGGCAAAGCTGCTGTTGGTGAGATCGTTCTTGGGCCACTCGGCATCTTCGAACCGGTTATGGATGAAATGGAAGCTTCCCGTGTCCGGTAAATCGATGCGGGCCAAGGTTTCCTCCCCCGCGCTCTCGGATTGATCGACGCCACAGACTGTCCAGCCCCGGCGAAGCAACTCGACGACATCGCGGCCTCCGCCGCAGCCGAGATCAACGGCCACACCGGCGGAAGAGAAACGATCGAGGGCGAACAGCAATGCTGGGCGCGGCGGCCGGTCGCCCGTACGACGATAATATTCCCGCCAGCTGCGGAGATCGGGTGCGGACATGATGGAAAGACCCCCTTGTTATGGATTTTGTGATTCCGCTTACCTTCGCAGGCGCTTTAGGCACCTATATGTGTAATGTTGGGTTTGCAATGCGATCTACTATGGAGGATCCTCATGTCACTGCAGCTTGGCGACGACGCCCCTAACTTTACCGCGGAAACCACACAGGGGACGATCGACTTCTACGAGTATCTGGGGAACAGCTGGGGTGTGCTTTTCTCGCATCCAGCCGACTATACTCCCGTATGTACAACCGAGTTGGCAGAGGCCGCCCGTCTGAAAGGCGAGTTCGAAAAGCGGAACTGCAAGATCATCGGCCTCTCCGTGGACTCGGTGGAGGATCATCATACCTGGGAGAAGGATATCGAGGAGACCCAGGGACAGGCTGTGAACTTTCCGATGATTGCGGATAAGGACCGGAAGGTCTCGCATCTCTATGGGATGATTCACCCGAATGCCGATCCGAAGGTGACGGTGCGCTCCGTCTACATCATCGGGCCGGACAAGAAAGTGAAGCTCAGCATCACTTATCCGCCGTCTACGGGCCGGAATTTCGACGAGATCCTGCGCGTTCTCGACTCGCTGCAACTGACGGCACAATATAAGGTTGCCACACCCGTCAATTGGCACGAGGGCGACGATGTGATTATCGTTCCGTCGCTGACGGGTGACGAAGCGAAAAAGCTATTTCCGGATGGCTGGAATGAGGTCAAACCTTATCTGAGGACCGTGCCGCAGCCGGGCAAGGCCTGAGCGCAAGCCCGAAACCCGGCTCCCGGCAAGCGCCGTCCCTTGGGGCGGCGCTTTCTTTACGAGGATGCTTCCTCTTCCGAGGCAGGAACCAGGACTTCCCGGCGGTCTGGGCTTACCCCTTCCGCGAGGAACGCGCGGTTTTTCTCCCGCAATTGCGCTCCGGCCTCTCCGTAGACGATGGGGATATAA
>CAYYSC010000448.1:0-3222 GCA_964474065.1 uncultured Rhodospirillales bacterium
CGACCCATACCTCGGGCGCTTGCTGACCGGACGCATTCAAACGGGCCGAGCCCGGGCGAATATGGCAGTACGGGCGCTGGACCGCCATGGCAACGTGGTCGAGAGCGGACGCATCTCCAAGCTCCTTGCCTTCCGCGGTCTGGCTCGCGAGCCGCTGGAGGAAGCCCAGGCCGGGGACATTGTAACCCTCGCGGGTCTGTCAGATGCGACGGTGGCCCACACCATCTGCGCGCCGGAAGTTGGCCAGCCGATCCCGGCACAGCCCATCGACCCTTCGACCCTCGCGATGACCTTCTCGGTCAACGACTCTCCGTTGGCGGGTCAGGAAGGCGACAAGGTAACGAGCCGGCTGATCCGCGAGCGCCTGCTGCGGGAGGCAGAAGGCAATGTCGCCATCCAGGTACGGGAAACCGAAGACAAAGACGCCTTCGAAGTCTCCGGCCGTGGCGAGCTGCAATTGTCCGTACTGATTGAGAGCATGCGCCGTGAAGGTTTCGAACTCTCAGTTTCCCGCCCACGGGTCTTGTTCCGCGCCAACGATCACGGCCAGCGGGAAGAGCCGATCGAGGAGGTCGTCATCGATGTTGATGAGGAATACTCGGGCGCGGTGGTCGAAAAGCTCGGCCAGCGACGGGCCGAAATGCAGGAGATGCGCCAGGCTGGCGCCGGTAAAACGCGGATGGTGTTCCACGCCCCTTCCCGCGGGCTCATCGGCTACCACGGGGAATTCCTGACGGACACGCGCGGCACCGGGGTTATGAACCGGGTGTTCAGCCATTATGCTCCCTACAAGGGCCCGATCGAGACCCGGCGCACCGGCGTGTTGATCTCGCTGGAACAGGGCAAGGCCGTCGCCTATGCGCTGTATAACCTGGAGGAGCGCGGCTTCCTGTTCATCGAGCCAGGGCAGTCGGTTTATCAGGGCATGATCTTGGGCGAGCATGCCAAGGGACAGGATCTCGACGTGAACCCGCTGAAGGCGAAGCAACTCACCAACTTCCGTGCCGCAGGCAAGGACGACGCGCTCGACCTGACGCCGCCGGTCCGCATGACGCTCGAAAAAGCCCTTGCCTATATCGACGACGACGAGCTGGTCGAAGTCACGCCGGAAAGCATCCGCCTGCGCAAGCGCTACCTTGACATCCACGAACGCAAGAAAATGGCGCGGAAGGCGGCGGGGTAACGACAGTCAGTTCGAACCGCTCGCCCCGAGATGGGCCACGGCTTCGATTTCCACGGTGATGGCGGGATCAGCCAGTTTGGACACTTCGACGAGCGTGCTGGTGGGAAAGTTCCCCGTGAAGAACTCGCGGCGGGCCTTCCAGACCTGCTCACGCCGGCGGATGTCGGTGACGTAGACATTGATTTTCGCCACGTCGCTCATCCTGCCCCCTGCCGCCTCGACCAGCGCCTTGATCTTGGCGAATATCGCGTTGGCCTGGCTATAATCGTCGGCGCCTTCCAGCGCCGTTCCGTTAGGACTGCGTGCCGTCAATCCGGCAACGTAGACGACATTCCCCACGACGAGGCAATTCGACCAGGTTTCCGGTGGCGGCTCGGGTGCCTCCGGAGAGGTGACGCGGCGGATCTCGGACATGGCGGGACTCTGCTTGCAAGGGTCGAACGGAATAGCGGCGATAGTAGGCCAGGTTTCATCGCACGCAACACGCAAACCCAAAGCGGCGCATTAAAGGTAGCTGCCTTCTCCCTTTCCGGCGTGCGTCAGTGCTATACTTTTACGTAAAACAGATCGAGGAACGCCGCCATGCTCAGCCGCGAAAAGAACGATATGCTTACCCAGACCGGGGCCGGCACCCCGATGGGCGAATATTTTCGCCGCTTTTGGCAGCCGGTCGCCCTGGTCGAAGAACTGCCGGAAGCCGACTGCCCGCCCATCCGCGTGAACATCATGGACGAGGAACTGGTCGCCTTCCGCGATAGCGAGGGCAAGGTGGGGCTGCTGGATGCGCGCTGCCCGCACCGTGGCGCCCACCTGTTTTTCGGCCGGAACGAGGAGTGCGGGCTCCGCTGCGTCTACCACGGTTGGAAGTTCGACCGGCACGGCAAGGCGATGGACCTTCCGAACGTTCCGCCTGACAGCAATCTCCATAAGTCCGTGCGCACCCAGGCCTATCCGGTCCGGGAGTTCGGCGAGATCGTCTGGGCCTATCTGGGCCCCAGGGCCGAAAAGCTGACCGGCGGCTCATTGCCCGAACTGCCGCACCTGGAATTCGCCTGCCTGCCACCCGGCCATCGCTACGTCACCAAACAGCGCTTCGACTGCAACTGGGCGCAGATCATCGAGGGCGACCTGGACACCGCCCATTTCAGCTTCCTGCACATGCCGGCGCCAAGCGTGCCCTCCGCCATGCACTCGCACAGCCAGGCGGACGAGCAGCGCCTGCGCTGGATGCGGGACGATCCGATGCCGCAATTCCAGGTGCTGGAGCACGAATGCGGCTTTGTCGTCGCCGCAGCCCGGATGGCGGATGGGCAGAAATACTGGCGAATGACCCAGTTCCTATTGCCCTCGCACGGGACTGGGCCGTCTACCCTTCCCGGGGAGACCTATCACGGCTTCACCATCGTGCCGATCTCCGACACGGCCGCGTGGTGCTATGCCTATTCCTGGAACCCGGAACGCCCGCTGACGGATGAGGAGCGGGCCAAACTGGACGCAGGCTGGGCCCTGGTCTGCGAGCGGGACGAAAACTACATCCCGGTCCGGAATGCCCATAACGACTTCATGATCGACCGGGACGAACAGAAGCACCGTACCTTTACCGGTGTGAAGGGCTTGGCTGAGCAGGACTCGATGATCCAGCACAGCCAGGGACCGATTGCGGACCGGACCAGGGAAATCCTCACCGGCACCGATGCTGCCGTGGTCCGCTTCCGCAGCAAGCTCCTGAAGGGGGCCAGCGAACTTGCGAACGGCAAGGAGCCAGATGCCCCGATGCGCCACGACCTGTTCCGCGCGCGCCCTGGCAGTTGGCTTGCCAACATGGAAAGGTCGCTGGATCAGGTCATGCTGGAACGTTTCGGCGACCCGTTGGGGCGGGTGCACGAGCCGGCGAAAACGGCCGCGGAATAACCGCCAGCCAGCCGGGCCAAAGTGGGGAAGGTCTGCAAGCTCAGCCGTCCTGGCTGCTAGCCGGCCGCCAACTTCAAAAGACGCCGGCGGCGAGAAGATGGAGGGATATTCATCGACTCACGGTACCT
>CAYYSC010000449.1:0-3221 GCA_964474065.1 uncultured Rhodospirillales bacterium
CATCCGGGGTTGCGGCCTGGTCTACGAGCGGGTTTCGAATTCAAATGGCCGGCACGCCAGCGCCTTTCTGCCAACGACGCCGCACCTGCCACTGCCGCCTCAATCTTCACACCGCAGGCAGCGGATCTCCCCAAAAATTTCGTCGGAATTCCCATCCTGAATGGCGTAGTCGAGGAGGCAGCGCAATGCCTTGTCGCGGTCGGACAGGTCGTACTTCCGGACCATCTCGTCCAGGTAGGTTTCGGCGTCGCTCTGAGCCTCGAACGCGATTTTGACTTTATCACCCGCCATGGTTAGCTCCTCCGATTTTATAGGCGGCACGAACGATTGCAGAAGCCGACCACGGCGGCAATGTCTTACAATTGAATCCTTGGCTACTTAAGCGGGACATCGCACACAGCCCGGTGACCGGAAGGGGACCGCCAGGCGGGCGAGGCCCTTCCGGTCACCGGGCTTGCGCCATGGCCGTCCGCTCGCCATGTTCGCTCGCAGAAACACCAGTTATCATGGGAACTGCACGCGCAGATTCGAGGGATATCAGATGCTTGAAATTGGCGGCGGCGCAGGGAGCGCCGATTTGATTAAGGACAGTTCCGACCAGCAGTTCATGGCTGATGTCGTAGACGCCTCCAACGAGGTTCCGGTTATCGTTGACTTCTGGGCGCCGTGGTGCGGTCCCTGCAAGCAACTGGGGCCGCTGCTCGAGAAGGTCGTCCTTGGTGCTGGCGGCAAAGTGAAGCTGGTCAAGATCAATATCGACGAAAGTCCGATGATCGCCCAGCAGTTGCGGATCCAGTCGATTCCGGCTGTGTACGCATTCAAGGACGGCCGGCCGATCGATGGCTTCATGGGGGCACTACCGGAAAGCCAATTGAAGAGTTTCGTCGAAAAGCTGGTTGGCAGTTCCGTCGATTCTCCCATCGAAGAAGCGCTTAAGCAGGCGCAGCAGGCGCTGGAAGCAGGGGATACCGACACTGCCGGCGCCATTTTCGGGGAAATCTTGCAACATGAGCCGGAGAATCCCACGGCGATCGCCGGTTTGGCTTTGGCTTGCGTACAGAAAGGGCAAGTGAAGGACGCGCGTGGGCTGGTGGACCGTTTGCCCGCAAACGTGCGCAATGATCCGTTCGTCCATGGCGCCATCAGCGCGGTGGAACTGGCAGAGCAGTCCAGCGAAGTGGGCGATATCGCTGCGCTGGAGGCGCAGGTGGCGGCAAACCCCGACGACCATCAGGCGCGCTTCGACTTGGCCATGGCCCTGTTCGCGGCCCGCCGCAATGAAGAGGCCGCCGAGCATTTACTAGAGATCGTCAGACGGGACCGGAGTTGGAACGACGATGCGGCGCGCAAGCAGCTGGTTAAGTTTTTTGAGGCATGGGGGCCGACCGACAAGCTTACGCTTGACGCGCGCCGGCGCTTGTCTTCGTTGATGTTCAGCTAACCGGGCACCGCACCATGACCGATGAGCCGCTACCCGCCATCGTGCCCCTCTTTCCGCTGAGCGGGGTGCTGCTGTTGCCGCGGTCGCCTCTTCCGCTCCATATTTTCGAGCAGCGGTACCGCGCAATGACGCGGGATGCGCTGGAAGGCAATGGCTACATTGCAATGGCACAGCCAGCGGTTGGAGTCGCCGTTGCCGATCCGCAAAACCCGCCCGTCTATTCCGTGGCTTGCCTCGGCAAGATCATTGCGTCCGAAGAACTCGACGACGGCCGCTACAATATCGTTCTCCGGGGCGTAATCCGCCTGCGCATAGAGCAGGAATTGACGATGAAGGACGGCTATCGCCGGATCGAGGCGGATTATTCGGAATTCAAGGACGACCTGCAGCCGGTCGAAGCAGATATCGAACGCGACCATTTGCTGAGGCTCCTCAAAGCCTATCTGGAGCGCCGCAACCTAAAGGCGAACTGGGAAGATGCCGCCGAAGCGTCCAACGAGGCGCTGGTCAACGCCCTGGCGGCTGCCTGTCCGTTCGATCCGCAGGAAAAGCAGGCCCTGTTGGAGGCCGAGACGGTAGCGGACAGGGCAGCTCTGCTGGAAGCCTTGTGCCAAATGGACACCGGGAATAGCGGCCCCGCCGCGCTCCACTGAGGGTACGCCCATGAGTGATATCGATCCGCGTCTGCTGGAGATCCTGGTCTGCCCCGTCACCAAGACCCGCCTGACATACGACCGGGAGCGCCAGGAACTGGTGAGTGAGGCCGCAAAGCTCGCCTACCCCATCCACGACGGCATTCCTATCATGCTGGTGGATGAAGCGCGCCGCCTCGACACAGACAGCGAGCCCGCGAAGGTCTAGCGTGCAGGCTTAATGGCTGGCGCCCAAAGCTTTCAGGAAAGCGGTAACGCCGGCGTCCACCAAGCCGTCATTGACGATCGTGACCACATCGGGGCCGGTCACTGTGAATACGTCGGCCCGGCCAAGCCGCTTTGCAATGTCCGCCTCGTCTTCCCTTCCGCGCGCTTCCAGGCGCGCCCGCAACAGCGCAGGCGGAACGGTGACCACAAGGATCCGGCAGGGCGCATATTGCGCCCTCGCCTGATCCAGAACGCTGCGGGAAGCATTGACGACCGCATGGCAGCCCGCATTCAAGGTGTCGAGGACGGTGCGGGATATCCCATAGGAAAGCCCGTGCGCGTGCCATTCCAGGAAATGAGCCCTGCTGGCGGAACGGGCAGCGAACTCCGCCGCCGTTACGGCCTCGTGGACCTCGCCGCCGGCCTCGACCGGACGGGTAATGGTGCGCCGGATAAACCGGTAGCGCGGATCGTCCGACAGCCGGGCCCTTGCGCCCGCCAACAGCGTATCTTTCCCGGCCCCGCTCGGGCCCACAACCATAAACAAGGTCCCCTTGCTCATTGGCCTGACCGCCCGTCGGATTTTGCCGGGAAAGCCAAAAGCGACCGTTCAGCGAACTCCGGCGCCTCCCGCTCCTTGACAGGTTCGGCCGATGCACCGCGGGCAAGCCCGCAAGGAGCCAGATTACGGAGCACGACTTCCGGACAGGTCGGCGGGAGGCAGGGTGTGGAGATCACGGCTTCCGGATAAATGCGTGGGGGCTCTCCCAGCATTTTTCTCATGCTTTTCTCAAGCCCTATTTTGCCTTCGGGTGCGTTCGCGTCCGGCGTTGGCGCCACGCCGGGATCGGCCGCATATAGCAGAACCGGCGGTCCTCGCCTATGCTTTCTGACCCGACGCTTTCTGGATCCGATTGCCT
>CAYYSC010000450.1:0-3211 GCA_964474065.1 uncultured Rhodospirillales bacterium
AGATCTACACGTACTGACACACTCTTTCCCTACACGACGCTCTTCCGATCAGAGCTGCCCCGACGCCGACTACGCCCCCCATCACAACGGTAAAGCCCAGCAACGATTCCATCACGGTGGCTACCAGAAAGGCCAACGCAATCAGCAAAAGCCCGGCGGTGTAGGTCCAGCGGGGCCCGACGCGATCGATGGCCCGGCCAGCAATCAAACAGCCGATCCCGAAGCACAGCATGGTCAGGCTGTAAATGCTGACCGTTTCGGTGCGTCCCCAGCCGAATTCCTCGGAGAGTGGCAGAAGAAAGATAGCAAAACTGTCGATGCTGATGCGCATCACCGCGCTCAGGGACGCGCAGATCCCCACGAGCGCGGCGCACCACCGCCAATCCGACGGCAATCTACTCCGCAATCTTTCAGGCCCTCCGGCTAATTAGCAATCCGTGGGGCTTGCGATGATGCAAAAAACGCCACCTGCAACCACTGACTGCAATTCAATACACCAACCGGGGAGGGCTGAACAGTCTGTTAGTCAGTCACGGACTTTAGACGCCCATGTCGTCGAACACAGTTTTCGCTTCCCGAAAGGCTTCTACGGCGGCAGGAACACCCGCATACACGGCAACTTGCAGAAAAACATCGGCAATTTCATCCTTGGTCATGCCGTTGGTAATCGCACCGCGTGTGTGCAACTTTAATTCTGCTGAGCGGCCAAGCGCCGCAAGCAAGGCCAAGTTGATCGTGGAGCGGGTCTTCCGGTCGAGGCCCTCGCTGCACCAGACGGTGCCCCAAGCGTATTCGGTAACGAATTGTTGCAACTTCCGGGTGAATTCATCCTCGGTCCCTCGCTGGATCGAGGGCTCTACGTAGCCGTCGCCCAAGACCTCCCGGCGGACGTTAAGGCCCTGCTTGAAGGCTTCGGTGTTGTTGTACTTCGAGGTATCCATGAAGAGACTCCTTTGCGGTCATCCAAGGGGCATTGACGCGGCGGCATGAGACGGGAAGCTTCGGCTTCATGCAAGCCCTCTCGCGAAAGGGAAGAAGGAAGCGTAATGGGTTTCGATTTTTCCGGAAAAACCGTTCTGGTCACCGGCGCTTCGGCCGGGATCGGCAACGCCATTGCGTGTGCCTTCCGGGAGGCCGGCGCAATGGTGCATGCCACTGGAACCCGGCTGCGTTCCGCCTATGAGGCCGACCTCGACGGCATGATCTTTCATCAAACGGATGTCGGCGAAGGAACGGCGCTAGAATCGCTCACCGCTGCCGTGCCGGAGTTGGATGTGCTGGTGAACAACGCCGGCATGGTGCTCTACAAACGCCAGGAGTTCGAACGGGCGGCCTTCCAGCAGGTCCTGAACGTCAATCTTACGTCCATGATGACGCTTTCCGGCCTTTTCCGGCCCAAACTCGCGGAACGTCCAGGGGCCAGCATCGTCAACCTGACCTCGGTCACTGCATTCTTTGGCAGCCGGGGCAATCCGGCCTACGGCGCGTCCAAAGCCGGCATCTTGCAGTTGACCAAAACCCTGGCCGTTGCCTGGGCACGCGACGGCATCCGCGTCAATGCCATTGCCCCCGGCTTCATCGCAACCAGGATGACCGAGGTTTCCCAGAGCGGACCGGTGAACGACGCAATCCTGCAACGCACACCGCTCGGCCGTTGGGGAGAGCCGGAGGACATTGCCGGAGCGGCGCTCTTCCTGGCCTCGGATTACGCCAAGTTTATCACCGGTGAGGCTCTGACCGTCGACGGCGGCTTCGCCGTCAACATCTAAAGGCGACGAGCCAGGCGCTGCATCTTGACGGCCTATTGATTAGCACCCTATCTATTAGTCATGCACGATTTCCCGCTTGGCCGCCTGATCGCGGTCGTTGCCCGCCTGTGGCGGAATGAACTGGATAACCGTCTGCAACCGCATGGCCTTAGCCAAGCGCGCTACGTGCTGCTCGTGCACCTGGCGGAGGCGGACGGCCCGATCGCTCAGAATGACTTGGCGGAACGTGCCGGGATTCGGGGGCCGACCCTTGTCCGCCACCTGGATCAACTCGAAGCCAGCGGGCTCGTCCAGCGGCAGGATTTCCGTGATGACCGGCGGGTAAAACATGTCCTGCTGACCGTCGCCGGAAGAGAGCGCTGCGCCGAAGCTGGCGAAGTCGCAATGAAGTTACGTGAGGAATTGGTGGCGCCCTTTACCCCCGACCAAACCATGCAAACAGAAAAAACGCTCCAAGGGCTGGTAGAGCAGCTTGAGACTATTCGGGCTGGAGCTGGCCAATGACCGACGCACAGAACAACGAAGAAGCCCGCCGCCGCCCCCGAATGAACGGACGGCTTATCCGCTACGTGATCATTGCCGCAGTGGCGGTCGCGGCCGGAATTTGGGGCTTCCGGGAGATATCGGCCCGGCTGACGCACGTGTACGAGTACGACGCGCGTATCGCCACCGATTTGGTCACCGTTTCCAGCAAGCGGGAAGGACAGCTGGTCTCCCTGAATGTAGAGGAAGGAGACCGGGTCGAACGCGGGGACATCCTCGCTCAGCTCGATGACCGCATTCCCCGCTTGGAAGCAGAAGCGATCCAGGCGCGCCTGAAAACGCTGGAAGCCGAACGCACCCGCTATGTGAACCAGCAGGTCATGCTGGATCAACAGACGGGCAGCCGCATAGCTTCCCGTAACTCGGAATTGGAAGCCGCAGCTGCCAAGGTCGAGTCCCTCCAGGCGGAGCTGGTTCTGGCGGAACAGGACCTGGCGCGGGTAGAGAAGCTCTATGGGAGTAAGGTAATCAGCCGCGCTCGCCTAGACCAGGCACGTGCCGCAGTGGGGCGCTTCCGGAGCGATGTGGCGGAGGCAAAGGCGCAGATGCAACGGGCCCGCGGAGCCATCGCCGAAAGCGAAGCGGACCGGGGCGAAGTCGACATGATCAGTCAGGAAATTGCGATGCTGGATCACCGTCGTACCGCCTTGCAAGCCGAACTTGCGCAAAAGCAAGTTGAGATCGAGGAGCGCACCCTGGTCGCCCCTATAGGCGGTGTAATCGATCGCCTCTTCATTGAACAGGGTGAATACGTACGTGAAGGCCAACGGCTGCTCATGCTTCACAACCCTGCCAGCGTCTGGGTGGAGGCCAACATCAAGGAGACCGAAGTCCGGCGCCTGGAAATCGGTCAACTGGTAAAGGTGTCGGTCGATGCATTCCCCGATCAGCCATTCCAT
>CAYYSC010000451.1:0-3211 GCA_964474065.1 uncultured Rhodospirillales bacterium
ATTTGCGGCGACATCGCCCATAGCCGCGTCGCCCGCTCCAACATCCTGCTGCTGCACACCATGGGCGCCTATGTCCGCGTGGTCGCGCCGCCGACGCTGCTGCCGGCGGACATCGACCGCATGGGCGTGGACGTTCACACACGCATGGAGGAAGGCCTCGACGGCGCGGACATCGTGATGATGCTCCGCGTTCAGACAGAACGGATGCAGGGCGCATTGATCCCCTCTCAGCGGGAGTATTTCCGTTACTACGGGCTCGATGCGGAGAAACTGAAAGCGGCCAAGCCCGATGCGCTGATCATGCACCCGGGTCCGATGAACCGCGGCATCGAGATCGATTCGGACGTGGCGGACGACATCAACCGCTCGGTCATTCCGGAGCAGGTGGAGATGGGCGTGGCGGTACGCATGGCCTGCCTGGACCTGCTGACGCGAAATCTCGTCACCAACCTCGACACGGAAGCCGAAACGTTGGCGGAGGATAGCGAATAATGCGGCGCGCCTTCGTCAACGCCCGGCTGCTCGACCCGGCCTCCGGCCTCGACAGCCCCGGCGGCCTTCTGGTCCTCGGTGAGGCTATCGCCGACTGCGGCCCCCATGTCCGGCCCCAGGAACTCTCTGCCGATACGGAACTGGTGGACTGTCAGGGCCATTGCCTCGCGCCCGGTCTGGTCGACATGCGCACCCAGTTCCGGGAGCCGGGTGAGGAGCACAAGGAGACCATCGACAGCATTTCCCGCGCCGCGGCCGCAGGCGGCATCACCGCACTGGTCGGCCTGCCCAACACGCAGCCGCCGATTGACGACGTTGCCGTGGTGGAGTTCGTCGCCCGGCGCGCGCGAGAGGTGAAGCTGGTCAAAATCTTTGTATACGGCGCCGCCACCAAGGGCATGGCGGGCGAACAGATTACGGAAATGGGCCTGCTGCTGGAAGCGGGCGCGCTCGCCCTGACCGATGGTACCCGGGCAATCCGAAATGCCCGCGTCATGCGGCACGCCCTCTCCTATGCCACCGCGTTCGGGGCCCTGGTCATCCAGCATCCGGAAGACCCGGACCTCGCCAAAGGCGGCGACATGAGCGAGGGCGAACTGGCGACGCGGCTTGGCCTGGCAGGCATCCCGGCCGCGGCCGAATCGATCCTGCTGGAGCGCGACCGCCGGCTGGTGGCGCTAACCGGGGGCCGCTACCACGCTGCTCACCTGTCCACGGCGGAAGGTTTGGACGTTATCCGCCGGGCCAAGGCGGAAGGGTTGAAGGTGACGGCGGATACCGCCCCGCCCTACTTTGCGCTGAACGAAATGGCGGTGGACGAGTACCGCACCTTCGCCAAGGTCTCGCCGCCGCTGCGGAACGAAAGCGACCGGCTGGCCGTGGTCCAGGCGCTGCGCGACGGCACTATCGACGTGATTGCCTCGGACCACTCGCCGCATGACCAGGAATCGAAGCGGATTCCCTTCGGGCAGGCCGAACCCGGCATTGCCGGGGTGGAAACGCTTCTGCCACTGGGGCTGGAGTTGTATCACGATGGCCATCTTCCACTTCTCGACCTGCTCGCCAAGATAACCCTGAAACCCGCGGAAATTCTGGGATTGCCATTGGGAACCCTCCAGGTCGGGCGACCGGCCGACCTGGTTGTTTTCGATGCCGATCGTCCGCTTCGCCTTGACGTTAAGAACAGCGTGGGCAAATCCAAGAATGCGCCCTACGAGGGCCGGCCAGTCCAGGGGCAGGTTCGCATGACGGTCGTTGACGGCCGGATCGTCTACCAGTCATTCGACTGAGCCTCCCGCAAGCCTAAGGAGTCAGCCATGCCGGATCTGCTCGGCGGCGCTTTCTACCAGTGGCCTTTTTACGCCGGTCTCGTGCTGGCCTATCTTCTCGGCTCCATTCCGTTCGGGATGGTGCTGACCTGGATGGCCGGTCTCGGCGATATCCGCAAAATCGGCAGCGGCAATATCGGCGCCACGAACGTGCTGCGCACCGGCAACAAGCGGCTGGCGCTGGCTGTCCTGTTGGCGGACGGCGGCAAGGGCGCGCTCGCCGTTCTCATTGCCTGGCAGTTCGGGCCGGACATGGCGGTGTTCGCCGCCGCCGGCGCGGTGCTGGGCCACTGCTTCCCGGTCTGGCTGCGTTTCCGGGGCGGCAAGGGCGTCGCGACTACACTCGGCGTGCTGCTGGCGCTCGACTTCGCAGTCGGCCTGCTGGCCTGCGTCATGTGGGGCGTCGCCGCATATCTCTTTCGGATCTCTTCGCTCGCGGCTCTTCTGGCCATGGCGAGCGCGCCTATCGCCGCCCACTTCCTGTCGTTTTCGCAGATCCGGGACGTGACCGTCCTGATCGCGGTGCTCGTGATCCTGCGCCACTGGACCAATATCCGGCGGATCGTGCGCGGTGAAGAGCCGAAGATCGGGAAGCGGGATTAGCGATCCGTTAACCATTCCCGGTAACGTTATTGTTCCCATCCCGCTTCTCCCGCCGTTGGAGGCTGCAATCGAGCACGCCACCGATCTGCAAGAACGGCGCGCCCGGCTTCGGTTGGCGCGCAGCCCGAAAATCGGGCCAAAGCGCTTTGTCAGCCTGATCGAACGGTTCGGGTCGGCCCAGGCCGCACTAAACAATGCTGGGTTCGTGCGCCAACGAATTGACAAGAATTGGCGCCCTGCCCCGCTCGACAGGGTCGCCGCGGAGGGAAAGACGCTGAAAGCGCGGGGCGGCCGTTTCCTGCTGCTGGGGGACCCAGACTATCCGGAACTGCTGGCGCACAGTGCCGCGCCGCCGCCGGTGCTTTCCGTCTTGGGCGACACAGACATTCTGAACAGGCAATGCGTCGCCATTGTCGGCGCCCGCAATGCGTCCGCCGCCGGCATGCGTCTGGCCGAGGAGATGGCTGGCGAGCTAGGCCGTTATGGCCTGACCGTCGTCTCCGGCCTGGCCCGCGGGATCGACGGCGCCGCCCATCGCGGTTCGCTCCATAGCGGGACCGCCGCGGTGCTCGCCGGCGGGCTCGACAAGATTTTTCCACCGGAGCACGCAAGGCTGGCAGAAGCGCTATGCGCGAAAGGCACCCTGGTCTCGGAAATGCCCATGGGGGTGGACCCGCGCTCTGAATTGTTCCCGCGCCGCAACCGCATTGTGGCCGCGCTTGCCCAAGTGGTCGTGGTGGTTGAGGCAGCGCAGCGTTCCGGGTCGCTGATCACCGCCCGGTACGCGC
>CAYYSC010000452.1:0-3177 GCA_964474065.1 uncultured Rhodospirillales bacterium
TGCTGGCCATCGCCGCGCCGATGCTGGCGCGGGTCGCCTACGAGTTCCGGCCGCCGGAGTATTTCGCGCTGACCATATTCGGGCTCTCGATGCTGGCCTCGATCAGTGAAGGCGGAGCGATCCGCAACCTCATCGGCGGCATGTTCGGAGTCTGGCTGGCCACCATCGGGGCAGATGCAACCACCGGTGTTGAACGCTTCATGTTCGGCAACTATGAGCTTTACGAAGGTCTCAACTTCATCCCCGTTCTGGTTGGCATGTTTGCCCTCTCCGAACTGCTGATGCAGTCCACCATGCTCAACCAAGCCATGGAACGCATCAGCATGAAGGCAGTGCAATTGCCGAGCATGGCCGACTACCGCCGAATATGGCGAGCCGTGCTGCGCTCCTCCGGGATCGGCACGTTCATCGGCATTCTGCCGGCGGAAGGCGCTACCGTGGCTTCCATGATCGGTTACTCGGAGGCCAAACGCTGGTCGCGGACGCCCGAGGAATTCGGCAAGGGCGCCATCGAGGGAGTTGCCGGCGCGGAAGCGGCGAACAACTCCGCCACGGGCGGTGCAATGGTCCCGACCATGGTGCTCGGCATCCCGGGCAGCGGCACCACTGCGGTCATCCTCGTCGGGCTGATGGTGCATGGTCTTCGGCCGGGCCCGCACCTTTTCACCGAACAAATAGACAAGGTCTACGCCATTTTCGGCACCATGTTCGTGACGAACGTCATGTTCTTTTTCCTTGGTCTCTTTGCGGCAAAGCTATTCGCGAGAGTAACGCTAATTCCTCGGAATATTCTCTGGCCCGTTGTGTTCGCCTTCAGCGTTATAGGCGCCTATTCGCTGGCCCAATCCATGATTGATGTCTACATTGCCTTGATTTTCGGCGTCATCGGCTATCTGCTCCGGCGGTTTGGCTTTGCCCTGGCCCCGGTTGCCATCGGCCTGATCCTGGGCGAGATGGTGGAAACGAACCTGCAAAACAGCTTGAAGATGTTCGATGGCGATTGGACCCAGATTTTTCTGCAGCCGTTGGCTGCAGTCTTTCTTGCCCTAGCCGTGCTTGGCATCAGCCAACCCTACATCGTGAGCTATTTCCGCCGGCGGAAAGCAATCAAAAGAGCAGACACGCTCAGCGAATAGCTGGCAATCCGGAATTCAAGTACCTACATCGATATAGTCGCTCAAGAGGGGAGCGGTGAATCTGTATCGCGCAAAATCACCGCACCTGGCACGAATGTAGCAGACAAACGTCGGAATTTCGCACCATATTCAACTATTAGAAGGGAGAAATCCCTCATTGGTTGAAGGAGAGAGCCTTGGTCAAGCCGGAGAGGATCGCGCCTGCGATACATTTGCATCGCGTCCGGCTGGACAGTGTGCAGCAGAGCTTCGGTTCTGCAAGCCCCATGGGCGGGTTGCGATCTGGCGGAACAGACCCGGACCTGTTTCTGTTCGCCGCCCGCGAACCGCAGGAACTGGCGGCAGTTACGACGCGCTTCGCACGCGGGGCTGCCTGCTGGACCCCTTCTCAGATGGCCGTTGCCGCACGCGAGTCAGTCTGCCAATCGCGGCACGGCGGCCCTTGGCGCGCGGCAGTGCTGGCAAGCGATACAACGGCGTTGGAGCAGAAGCTGCTTGCTGTTTCGGACTTGGCCTGCCGCGGGCAGGTGGTGCACGAAGAGCCGGTTTGGCTCGGACCGTCGGAAGCCCCGGCCCGCATCGGCTTCCTCTTCTCCGGAACATCGCCGATGCGCCCTGGCGGAGGCCGCTGGGCCGACCGTTTCAGGGAAACACAACATCTCCTAAGCCAGCCCGCCCTTCATCGCTTTAAAGAGGTAGATCATGGTTGCACGGCCCTGGAGCATGGCTGGGCAGCGGTAGCAGCACTCTCCGCGCTAGCTGTTCTGGAGCGGTGCAACCTAACAGCTCATGCCGCAGTCTCGGCGAATAAAGGCGACCTAGCCGCGCTTACCTGGGCCGGAGCAATTGATCAGGACGACACCCTGCCCCTGGCCCTCGCCCGTGAAAAACAAGAGATTTTCCGGCTGGCATTGGCCAACGCCGCATTCGACGAACCGCTGAAGCCACTGCACCTGGCCGCAACCGGCGAGGCGCTTTCCCCGGGTTGCGACCTCCGCCGGCTCCTGATGGAACCGCCCCGCGGAACAGCCGGACTCGGCCGCGCTCTCGAAACCGCCGACGCCGATCTTTGGATCGAAGTCGGGGCTGGCGATGCCTCGGCTCAACGCGTGAGCGACCATGGCCGGGCAGCCGTTGCCACCGGAGCACTGGGCACTTCCGTCAGCGGAATCTTGGCTGCTCTCGCCACCGCGTTCGTGCTGGGCGCGCCAGTGAATGCCGCGGCGCTTTATGAGGACCGCCGCCTGCCGGACGACGATCCATGGGAGCAAGCCGGTCTCCGGAATGGCGGACAAGGAACGCCCGGAGTGCCCGAACTCCGTCAAGCCTGACATCCCCGGTGCAGAAGCGATGTTTCCGAACCGAACGGCGTTGTGCTAAATGGAGATCGGATCAATCCGGTCGTTGCCGGTTGCTGGCAATGTGGTGCCGCGCCGGCGGCCAAATAGGCGTTCCCCCATGACCACGATTTTTGAGAAATACGGTGGTTTCTCTACCATCAGCCGCATTGTTATGGACTTCTACGGCCGCGTGCTCGATTCCGAGATTGCGGCCCCCTACTTCGACGAAATCGACATGGCCAGGCTGATGGACCACCAGACCAAGTTCATTGCCCAGGTGATGGGCGGCCCGGCCGCCTATTCCGACGAAGCACTGCAGCGGGTTCATGCAGGCCGCGGCATCGACCGGACAGCCTTCGACGAAGTGGCGGACCTGCTGAGCCAAACTCTCTCAGACCACGGTGTCCAGCGGGAGGATGTCGCCTACGTGCGGGCCCATATCGACGAAAAGGCCCGTTTCATCATCGACGACGCCAATCGTGGCGCGGCCGGTTGAGGGGCACCCGATGAGCGACCTCGACTATCAGGCCTCAGCCAATGTGCCGATTGAAACGCCGGGAATGGACATGGACCGGTTCCGGTCCATGCTGTTCGACACAGTTGGGATTGGCCTCGCGGTGATCGAAAGCGCCCAGTTCCGAATCCTCATGCACAATGCCCAGTTCGAAGCTTGGTTTCCGGACGCTGCAGCAGGCGGAGAA